>CAKSJC010000015.1 GCA_934462885.1 uncultured Eubacteriales bacterium
GAGTATATGATATAATATTTTCATTTCCGCCGACGCCAGAGAAAATGACCTCGGCAGTTTTTTTGTTGTCCATATTTCCTACGAACTCCGATCTGTTGTTTTCTTTCACTGATATTTTCCCCGAAATATGAAAAAATATCCGTATATAAAAAAGTAAAGCCTCTTGAAATTCATAATTTGAATTTCAAGAGGCGAATTGAACCGAACGTTTGAGCGGCTTATAGCATCACTCGGAGTCCTGAAAGAAAGCGCTGTGATTCTCGTGCAGTATCACCGAGACAAGTAAGTATATACAGTATAGCGGGATTGAGGCAAGGAGGATAAAAATGAAATCTCGTCCGGCGTCGTAAGAAATCAGATCACAGCCTTTTATGATAAAAGTTCCGATGAGATATGACAGCGGCACGGCGAGAAAACGCTCAATGACAAGTTTTGCCGCGTTTTTGCGGAATAAAAAATACAGAAGTGCGAGAATAAGTGACAGTGCCGCGGCGATCACCGCGTAGTAGGAGAGCACAAGTCGAGGCAGAGCGTATCCTACTTCGAACGGCGCGATTTTTGAAGTCGAGAAAATAAGCGCGTCGTCGTTTCCATTGTTCTGCGAGTAATAAACAGAGCATTCGCCGTTTTTCGAAAGATCAAGAACAAAAGAAGGCGGAGAAACATTAATAATTGTATCAAGCACTGATGACCATGCTTCAATGTAATATATTTTTTCTCCCGTGTCCGGATTGAGCGATTCGGTACACCTGTATGCGGTGACGGGATTTTCGAATACTATTGCGAGATATCCGTCTCTTTCTGATACATCGATCAGTCCGGCGTCATATGGTATATATTTCGGAGCTGTAAGATAAGCGAAAAATGAGACAAGAGCGGCTGTCACACAAAGTACCGAGCATAAAATAAGCCTTGTTTTTTTTCGACGCATCTGATCTTTTACTTTTTTTATCGGTATATCTGCAATATTAGGCGACGAATTATTTTCTTTTTCCATTTCTGCAAGTTTCTTTTTACATTTTTCACAATCTTTGATGTGTTTTTTTATAAATTCCACCGAATCTTCACTTGCCAGTCCTTCCGTGTAAAGCGGCAGAAGATCGTTTACGATATTGCATTCATTATTCATGGCAGTTCCTTTCACAGCAATTTTTTTATTTTTTCTTTGGCTCGATGGTACGTAACACACGCCCAGTTTTCTCTTTTATTGAAGATTTTTGCAATTTCCGAAAACGAAAGCTCTCCGTAAACCCTGAGCATGAAAACTTCCCTGTACGGTTCGGAGAAAGTATGAAGAATGTTAAGCGCACGTTCGGCTTCGTTTCGCCTGATGACCGACTCTTCGGGAGAGGGGGCATCGGGAATGTCAAATTCTGAAAAATCCGAAGATAGGGAAAGTTTTTTGTTTTTCTTTAGGTATGAAAAGTATAGATTTTTTGCGATCTGACAAAGCCAGACTCTGATCTCGCATTCTCTTCTGAAGGAATCAATTTTTGAAAGGGCACGAAAAAAAGTCTCGGCAGTTATTTCCTCGGCAATACTGTCGTTTCCGGAGATACTTCTTATGTATAGATACACATCGGTGAAGTACGCTTTATAGATTTTTTCAAATTCCGACACATTTTCACCTCCTCGCCTATAAGACTTTGTAAAAGAGAAAATATTACAAAAAAAATAAAAAAATACACGGGAGAGGGCATATTAAATGTCCTCTCTCGCATAAATAAAAGCTATGGCGGTTTTTTAGAATATAGGAAGAACGGCTTTATCGTAGGTATTGTTGATGTAGTCGCGGATAGTGTCGCTGGTCAGAGCTTCGATGAGAGCTTTTACAGCTTCGCTATTTTCGTTTCCTTCTTTAACGACAAGTACATTTGCATATGTCTGAGCAGCTTCGGAATCAGGATCTTCCATAGCTAGAGATTCGGAAACCTTTAAGTTTGCCTGGATAGCGTAATTTCCGTTGATAACGGCAACGGCTACTTCGTCAAGTACGGATGGAATAAGAGCAGCTTCCATTTCACGGATGTCGATATTCAGAGAATTTTCAACGATGTCTGATTTCGTAGCCGTAAGACCTGCGTCATCTTTGAGCTTGATTAAACCGTTTGCTTCAAGAAGAAGAAGTGCGCGGGCTTCGTTTGTAGCGTCATTCGGAACTGCGATTGACGCGCCTTCTTTGATATCTTCAAGAGAAGATGCGGTTCCTGCGTAGATTGCGTAGGGTTCATAGTGGATCTTTGCAACGGAAACGAGGTGAGTTCCGTTATCAGCGTTGAACTGATCAAGATAGGGTTGATGCTGGAAGTAGTTTGCGTCAACGTCGCCGCTTTCGGTAGCGTTATTGGGAATAATATAATCATCCATTACCATGATCTCGAGCTCGTAGCCCTTTTCGGCAAGAAGAGGTTTGCATTGTTCGAGAATTTCAGCATGAGGAGTGGAGCTTGCCGCAACCTTTATTACTACGGGTTCTTTTTTGTCATCTGCGCTGCTTTCATCCGATGTGTCTGCGGAATCGTTTTGCTTTGTGTCGTTTTCGTCGTTTTTAACGTCATCTTTGGCGCAGGAGACGAAAAGTGCGGAAACGAGAAGTACCGCAAGTAAAAGTGATAAGATTTTTTTCATTTTTTTCTCCTTTTTCACATTTTAAATTTTATATCCGCATCAGTGGCGTATTCTCTTGTCGCAGGACTTTGCAAGATGTCCGAGAACTTCCTGCATTACCTGAACAACTAAGATAAGAAGCACTGATGAAATATACATAATCTCGCTTTGGTGTCTGTACAAGCCGTACTGAATAGCGGCTTGACCAAGACCGCCTCCGGCTATAAGATATGTCATGGGCGTGTAGCCGAGGATGGTCGTGACAACGATAGCGCTTCCGACTATCAGTGACGGCTTTGCTTCGGGAAGAAGCACCTTACATACGATTTGCATGTTATTAGAACCCATCGACTGAGCGGCTTCAATCACTCCGTGATCGACTTCCGAGAGGGAGGATTCGACCATTCTGGCGATATAAGGAATAGCCGCGATGACTAAGTGGAATATAAAAGCGTTATCTCCGAGTTTTGTGCCGACTGCTATCTTCGCAAGCGGCTGAGTCATAACAAGAAGTATGATAAACGGTATCGAGCGGATTATATTTACAATAAATCCTACCGTTCCGTTTACAGCTTTGTTTGGGAAAATGCTTCCTTTTGACGTGCCGTAGAGGATAACTCCGAGCGGAATACCGAAAATATAAGATATGACAGTGCTTATAAGGGTTATCTTCAGTGTCGCAAGAACGGCGTTTCCGTAGAAAGAAAGCATTTCTCCGCCGAAGAGAGAGCTTAGAAATTCAGTCATTTTTATTCTGCCTCCTCGAACTTTATTTTCCGCGTGTCCAAGAAATTGTATATCCTCTTAACGGCTGACTCATCCTCGGGAAGTTGGAGGAGCATCTGACCGTAAGCTTTTCCGCCGATATTTTTTGTGTCCGCTCCGAGAATATTTACAGCCGTGCGGCACTCGAGAGAGAGGTTTGAAATTACGGGTTCAAAAGATGACTGACCGTCAAATACGATACGTATGGTTTTTCCGCTTATAGGAGAAGAAACCGCTCTGCTTCTCGGAAGAATAAGCTCTTTTGCTATGTCGGATTTTGGTGCAATGAAGATATCTTTTACAAAACCTTCTTCCGCGACCGAGCCGTGATCAAGAACGGCTACGCGGTTACATATTTGTTCGACGACTCGCATTTCGTGAGTGATAACTATGATCGTGACTCCCATAGTTTCGTTTATACTTTTCAAAAGCTCAAGTATCGAACTTGTGGTGTTTGGATCGAGAGCGCTTGTTGCTTCGTCGCAGAGGAGAACCTCCGGATCGGTAGCGAGCGCACGTGCAATAGCGACTCTTTGTTTCTGACCGCCCGAGAGTTGGGCAGGGTAAGAATACATTCTGTCTTCAAGACCGACTTTGGCAAGAAGCTTTTTTGCCTTTGCGACGGCTTCTTTTTTGGGAATTCCGGAGATTTCCATTGGATAACAGACGTTTTTAATGGCATTTCGCTGGGAAAGAAGATTAAAACTCTGAAATATCATTGAGATGGAACGGCGTGTTTTCAGAAGCTCTTTTTTAGAAAGAGAGGAAAGATCGATACCGTTAAACAGGATTTTTCCCGACGTTGGAACTTCAAGAAGATTCATGCAGCGGACAAGAGTTGATTTACCGGCTCCGGAAAGTCCGATTATACCGTATATGTCCCCTTTTTTTATTTCAAAAGATACATCTCGTACCGCTTCAACTTCTTCTCGGTCGGTACGGAATGACTTTGAAACGTGACTTAATTCTATCACAAAGAGACTCCTTTCTTTAAGTAAAATGTACTGATAATAAAACAGTCCGGAAACTTTACGTTTTCCGGACTTCCTATTCAAGCTGAAATCAGTCAGTACAGGTCATTGCAATGACTAAAAAGCCCGACGGAAAATCCGGGCGGAAAACATTCGATAAATTGCGATAAACGAAAATACGTTTGCTTTCATCAGTTTATTCATTGAGACGACCCTTTATATACAAGTATGGTAGGTTTTATGTGTATAATTATAGCACGGCGGTATCTTAAAGTCAATGGAATGACCGCAAAAAGTGGATTTTCAGTTAAATTGATTATATGTTCCGTAAATAACCCACTGTCGCTTGTTGATAAACTACATAATAATCACGAATGCTTCTTTGCAAATTGCAAGAGACTCCATGAAAAGAAGTAATAAGAGATTGATTTTTAATTCCATTGCGATATAGAGCGATCAAAACTTTTTTAATAAAAATTTGAAATATGTAGCCAAAATATACTTTTTATGTTATAATTATAGAGCGGTACTTTTGTACGGCGGGCTGATCCCCAATATTCTTAGTTACATTTAGCATAAATTTTATTACATAATGAGGAAAACAAAATGCTTAAACAGTTTGAAATCGAAAAATTAAAAGTTTGCGTTTTTGAGACACGTGAAGAAATGGGCAAAGCGGCAGGCGCCGATATTGCCGCAGAAATGCGTCGTCTTCTTGCGGAAAAAGAAGAGATTAACATGATCTTTGCGGCAGCTCCCTCTCAGAACGATACATTAAAGGCTCTTGCTGATGAAAAAGATATAGATTGGACGAGAGTCAATGCATATCACATGGACGAGTACATCGGACTTCCCGAAGGCGCTCCGCAGTCTTTCGGATGTTACCTCCGCGAACATATCTTCGGACTCAAGCCGTTTAAGTCGGTAAATTACATTAACGGTTCTGCCAAGGACATTGATGCCGAGTGCGCGAGATATACCGATCTCCTTACGAAAAATCACATTGATATCGTTTGTCTCGGCATCGGTGAGAACGGACATATTGCTTTTAACGATCCATGGGTAGCTGATTTTAACGATCCGCTCAAGATAAAGAAAGTTCCGCTTGATGAAGTTTGCCGTACACAGCAGGTTCATGACGGATGTTTCCCCACACTTGCAGATGTTCCGGAATATGCACTTTCTCTCACCATTCCGGCTCTTACTTCCGCGGGGGCTATGTTCTGCAGCGTTCCTGCCGCAACAAAGAGAGAGGCTGTAAAACGCACCGTTACGGAAGCTATCGATAAAGAGTGCCCGGCAACTATAATGAGACGTCATGCTCACGCCGTAATGTATTGCGACCGTGACAGCGGAGCAGATATTCTTTAAGCCTTACACTTTTTATACTTTAGATTTATGAGAAAAAAACCGGAGGGAAATATGTATAAAGTTGCAATAATCGGAAGTGAAAACAGTCATGCCGAATGTTTTGCACAGGTCATCGCTCCCAGAAATGAAGAAAGCCGTTTCCCTGATATTGATTTGATCGGAGCCTGCGGCGACGAAAAAGCAAACGCTGTCATTCACAGGAAATCTACTTGTCCAATACTGACCGACGATCCATATGCTTTTCTCGGAAAAGTCGATGCAGTCATGATAACGGCTCGCCACGGCGGACGTCACCTTGAATACGCTCGTCCGTATATAGAGCAGGGCGTTCATATTTGGATGGATAAGCCCATAACGACTTCCGTGGAAGACGCCAGAGAGCTTGTTGAGCTCGTTCATAAACATAATGTATTACTAACAGGCGGTTCATGTCTTGCTTATGCAAACGGTATAATTGAGTCAAAGAAACTGGTAGCCGAAAAAGGAGACGAAGTATTCGGAGGTCATGTTACAGCTCCGAATGTCGTTGAAGAAGAGAACGGCGGTTGGTGGTTCTATTCTCAGCACCTTATTCAGATGATCACGGAAGTATTCGGTCAGCACATTATTTCCGTTGAGACAAAGAAACCGCTTCACGGCTGCGGACTCCACGCAACGTATCACTATCCGAATTATGATGTTACGGCATTTTTCGGAGTAGGATATTCGGTAACAGTATACGGACGCGGTTCTTTTGTAAGTTGTAAAGAAATAAAACTCCAAAGCGATTACTTTATGCCCGAACTTACCGATATGGCGAACATGATGCGCCTCGGAACCGCTCCCCAGACTCCGGAAGAAGTTGTATATCCCGTCCTTGTAATTGACGCTACTATCCGTTCCATGAATAACGGCGGAGCGCTCACGGAAGTGTGTTCGTTATGATGATTAAAATAAAAAACGGGAAAATAGTAACGACCCAGGAGATACTTACCGGACATAACCTTTATGTTAAAAATGGTGTGATCGCGGAGATAACTCCCGAAAATATCTCTGTCGATGAAGTGCGTGAGATTGACGCCGAAGGAAATTATGTTTCTCCCGGATTTGTCGATACTCATACTCACGGTGCGGGAGGCGCGGATTTTCTTGACGCAACGCCGGAAGCTTACATCACTGCCGCAAAAATGAGCGGCTGTCACGGTGCCACTACTGTTCTTCCGACTATGACTTCCGTTGACTGCGACAGAATAATTAAAACTGTCCACGCATTTGATGAAGCTAAGAAAGATCCGGATATTGCGGATCTTGCCGGACTTCATCTTGAGGGACCGTTCTTTGCGAAGTCTCAGAAAGGCGCGCAGGAGGACAGATTCATCCATCCGTTCGATATAGAGGAAACAAAGTCAATTATTTCGGCTACCGATAAGATTCTCCGCTGGACAGCAGCTCCTGAACTTCCCGGAGTCGACGAATTTGCAAATATCGTGACAAAGCACGGAATCCTGCCGTGCGTAGGACACACCGACGCAACGTTTGACGAGACAATCCACGCTTACGATATCGGATTCACTCATGCCACTCATCTTTATTCGTGTATGAGCACTATTCACCGTGTGAACGCCTACAGAATCGCAGGGGCTCTTGAAGCGGCATACTTTCTCGACGGAATGACGGTTGAACTTATCGCTGACGGATGCCACCTTCCGGCGTCTCTTCTCAAGTATGCGTATAAATTTAAGGGGAGAGATAAGATAGCGCTTGTTACAGACTCAATGCGCGCTGCCGGAATGCCTGAGGGACCGAGCGTTCTCGGAAGTCTTGAAAACGGCATGGATGTAATAGTAGAGGACGGAGTCGCAAAGCTTCTTGATAGGACTGCTTTTGCGGGAAGCGTGGCTACTTGCGACAGACTCGTGAGAAATATGGTAAATCTTGCCGAAGTTTCGTTGGTTGATTCTGTATATATGATGGCAACGACCCCCGCGCGTATAGTAGGTCTCTCCGACCGCGGCGAGCTGAAAAAAGGGAAGAGAGCCGATATAGTTATATTTAACGAAAACATTGAAGTTAAATATACGATCTGCGGCGGACGTGTGATTTTTAAAGGATAACCGTGCGAATCAAAAAGATAAAGACTGCGCATAATATCAGAAAAAAGGCGGTGTGAAAATGAGCATTATTGAATTAACAACGGAAAATTTTGACCCCGAAGTAACAGCATCTGATAAAAAGGTAGTGATAGATTTCTATGCCGTTTGGTGCGGACCGTGCAAAATGCTTTCGCCTGTAATCGACGAGATCGCAGAGGAAAGAGAAGATATAAAAATTTGTAAGGTCAACGTAGACGAACAACCGGAACTTGCTGCACGCTTCGGTGTGATGAGCATTCCTACTGTTGCAGTTCTTGAAAAAGGAGCCGTCATAAACATCTCCGTCGGTTTTAAGCCAAAGGAAGAACTTCTCGAACTCATTGATGCTTGATCATTTAAGAAGTTAAAAATCGCGTATTTGTACATTTTTGGTACAATACGCGATTTTTTTTTTGCTTAAATGTAATTTGCATTTTCATACATTTTATGAGAAACCAATACGCAAAGCCCGATGTGCGCTGCGTAAGGTTTTCTTCATTCAACGCGCAGCATTTCACTGTTTTCAATAACGCCCACGCTGAAAAGAAACAGAATGTCGGCGTTTTCGCTGTTTACAAACTCTTTCAAGTGGTTGGAAGATATATATCGCATATCAACTGCGGTTATCTCGGAGTAGTATTCGATAAAAAGAGGGATAATCGAACTTCCGTATGAGTCTCTTACGACTATTAGACGTTTGTCATCGCCCGTATAAAGCGGATTTTTAATATTTATGACTCCCGCAGCTCCGCCGAGGAATATATCATATTTGTCAAGGCTGTGCGGATCGGAGAGCTTTTCTGTCATGTATACAGCGTCAACATTATCTGTCCGGCTTGAAACTTCCGCGCTTCTTGTCGCGTCGTTTTCAAGATAATATATCGACTCGCTTTTTACAAAAAATGCCGATTGACCTGCATAGACTCCGCGAAAATCCGGTATTTCGCGCTTTTCGCGCGGAAGAGCATTTGTCGTGTCAATTCCCATAGCAGACAGTAATGCCTCAGCCGTCGGTTTTATTTCTTCTTCTCGCCAATGAGAATCGGTTCTGTAATATGAATCGAGAGAAAGATGCGGGAAAATATCTATATACTCGATTTCCGGTAAATTTTTCGTAAGATTTGAAACTACGGAATAATAATCTTTTTTCGGGTATTTTTTTGCTTCGATATACATATTTTTCGGCGGTATTACGGATATATAGGCTTTTTTTCCGTCAGAAAGAAGAATATCCTTTATTTTTGAGATTTTTACAGCAAATTTTTCCGCATCCAGAGCGTTCTCGGAATAATCAAGCGCAAAAAGATGCCCCTTATAAATTCCGATATCGTTTGCGTCATAGCGTCCGGATAAAAGTTCGAATGAAGCGTTTATTCCGCGGAAGCTTTCGCGCAACGGAAACTGATCCGTCAGGTATTTTTCCATGTTCTGCATATACATTCCATCGGCAAACGTTTTTGCGGAAAAGGACGGGAGAGAGGCAAAAGCTCTGCGTTCGGAATTTGAGAGCTTCTTGTCCGGCAGGAATATGTGCAGGAGCGAAAAAAGTAAAATTATAAAGCAGAAAGAAAAGGCTGTAACGGCAGAAACGATTTTTTTCATTACTAAAACCTAAAGTATAGAAAAGGATTATACGACCCGTTTACAATATATGCGGTCGATATCAGCAGAAAAACGGAAGTAAGAGCCGGTGTCAGAGCCGAGAAAAATTTTGTTTGAGACAGTTTTTTTGCGGTGCTGCAAACTAACGGAGTTGCTCCGATGATAGATGCTAAAAGAGTAAAAAAGTAGCTTTTCACATAATACAGAGATATCGTGTCCGTCGGATTTGAGAAATCAAAGAGTCCTGCAACAGTCGAAAAAATTTCAGAGACCGAGGAAGAATTAAAGATAATAAAACTGATCATAACAAGAAATAAGACCGAAATATGCCGTATGAACGATGGAATCTTCTCTATAAATCGGCTCAACATTTTTTCGATCGAAAGGAGAAGGGCAAAATAAAGTCCCCACAAAACAAAATTCCATTCCGCACCGTGCCAAAGTCCTGTGAGCATCCACACGACAAGTATATTAAATATATGTCTTAATGGAGAGACACGGTTTCCTCCCATTGGAATATAAACGTAGTCTCTGAACCAAGAACCCAGCGTCATGTGCCAGCGGCGCCAGAATTCCGTTATACTTTTTGAGATATAAGGATAGTTGAAATTTTCCGGGAACGAAAAACCAAACATTTTCCCGAGTCCTATTGCCATATCCGAGTAGCCGGAGAAGTCATAATATATCTGAAGAGAAGCGGAGACGGCGTATGCCCATATGCCGAGCATAGATGTTCCAAGCGAGGAGCTAAGCTCGCCGAGAACGTTTGCTATAAGAACTTTTTTTGAAAGTCCTATGGTAAATCGGACGATTCCCGCTGAAAATCCCTCAAGAGTGTGCTTCCTGTCGTAAAGTTCCCTTGATATGTCCGAATATCTGACAATCGGTCCCGCAACAAGCTGAGGAAAGAGTGAAACATACAAAGCAAGGTTGAAAATGTTCCTGCTCGCGGTTGATTTCTCGCGAAAAACGTCTACCGAATAGGCGATTATTTGAAACGTATAAAATGAAATGCCAAGCGGAAGAGGGATTTTCGGTATGGGAATAGAAGCCGAGAAAAGATGGTTTACATTTGTGACGATAAATCCGCCGTATTTGCAGACGAGGAGAGGAAGAAGAGAAAAAACAAGAGTGAGCGATAGCCATAGCTTTCTCTTTTTACCCGATGATCTGTTAATAAGCAAAGCGAAAAAGAACGCTTGAGCTATTGAAAAAAGCATCAGAAAAATGTAAAGCGGTTCTCCGAGAGTGTAGAATAAAAGCGAAAAAATGAGAAGAACCGCATTTTTTGCTCCGGCCGGTACTGCAAAATACAAAATAAGAAGAATCGGAAGAAAAAAATACAAGAACGGAATGCTTGAGAAAACCATAATTAACCGAGATTTTCAGAAACAGATCCGATGTTTGTATATACTCCTTCGGCAGCCTTTACGACAGCATTCATAATAGAATCGGCCTGATCGAGATCTCCCATAACAAGGAATATATCATTATCAAGAATTACCGAGCGGACTGCTTCTGCGGAAACACATATCCATTTTGCGGGATTGATGTTCTTTGCCATAGCGCTTGCTATATCGTCGGTATTCGTGCCGTCAGTATGAACATAAATGAAAGAATATGCAAAAGATCCTACCATTGATTCTGAAAGTATAATATATTCAACTCCTGATATATCGGTAAGCCCGGTGTTGAATGTCACGGAATCCATATCGTTTTTTGATAATTCTCTTGTTTCTACCATCATTGGGAGAACATCCGAGCACTGACCGTATACGTTTACGTCGATAAAGTTTATAGCGTCTTGTGCGCTTTTAACTTCTTTTACAGGATCTTTCTGTCCGTTATCATCAGTGTCGTCTATCATACCGTTGCCGTCTGTGTCTCCGAGTGTTGTGTCCTTGGTTTCGTTTGATGTGTCATTATTTATACTTTCGGCGGTTTCGGTGTTTTTCGAAGATTCCGAATCGTTTTCTTTGCCCGAGTTACATGATGTGAGTATAAGCGAAACGGCGAGAAGTGCGATAATGAGTTTTTTCATAGATAAAACCTCCAAAGCCGGGATGACCGGCAATTTTTATTATCAATAGATTTGCGGGCTTATTATACTCCGCAGCGTCGATTTTTATACATTGCTGCAAAATACTTCCTTAGCTGTCATATGCAGTATATCATATAAAACTCAAAATATCAATACACACAAACAATAAATAAACAAGAATATACAGTGCGACAAAGAAATCAGAGTGAAAAGAAAAACAAATACTAACAATCTGCAAGAACAATCAACAGAAGCGGATGGTGAAAGAGTTGCGGATAATAGGTTGTCCATTCGTTCTGCGAGAGAACGATCTATGACACATTCGTGAAACCGTTTCTCTGAACATATCGAGGAAATTTTCCACAGACGATAAATGCACAAATATGCGAATATTTTATGTAAACAAAATGCTGATATTTGCTTATATTTTAGGTAAACAGTGCATTGACATTTATACATAAAAGTAGTATACTTATAAATATTATTTTATAGTTGTATAAATCAAAAGGTTAAATATCTTTGGCGGAGGGGAAAAATGGGATTGACACTTGCAGAAAAAATATTAAAGTCACATGTGATTGACGGAGATTTTCATAAGGGTGCAGAGATCGGTTTGAAGATCGATCAGACTCTTACACAGGACGCGACCGGAACAATGGCGTATATAGAATTTGAGGCTATGGGAATCCCTCAGGTAAGAACCGAAAGAAGCGTCGCTTACATAGATCATAACACATTGCAATCCGGTTTTGAAAACGCCGACGATCACAAATTTATAAGTTCAGTCGCAAAAAAACACGGTATATATTTCTCACGTCCCGGAAACGGTATCTGCCACCAAGTACATCTTGAGAGATTCGGAGTTCCCGGAAAAACTCTTATCGGTTCCGACAGCCATACTCCCACTGGCGGAGGTATCGGTATGCTTGCAATGGGTGCCGGAGGACTTGACGTTGCCGTTGCAATGGGCGGCGGAGCGTACTATATCACTTATCCTAAAATAGTAAACGTGGAGCTTACCGGAAAGCTCTCTCCATGGGTGTCGGCAAAAGATGTTATTCTTGAAATACTCAGAAGATTATCCGTTAAAGGCGGAGTCGGAAAGATTATGGAATATACGGGGGAGGGTGTAAAGACGCTGTCCGTTCCCGAACGAGCTACCATAACGAATATGGGGACAGAGCTTGGTGCAACGACATCAATTTTCCCATCTGATGAGGTAACGTATGAATTTTTAAAAGCTCAGGGAAGAGAAGAAGTATACACTCCTCTTTCAGCCGACCCCGATGCCGTATACGACGAGCATATAACAGTCGACCTTTCATCGCTTGAACCTATGGCGGCATGTCCTCATCAGCCCGATAATGTAAAATCAATAAAAGATATCGGAAAAATGAAGATAGATCAGGTATGCATCGGTTCTTGTACAAACAGCTCCCTCCTTGACATGCTCAAAGTAGCATATATTCTTGAGGGAAAGACAGTTTCGCCTGATGTATCCCTTACGGTTTCACCCGGATCAAAGCAGGTGCTGAACATGATGGCGGAAAACGGCGCGCTTGCAAAAATTGTTGACGCGGGAGCAAGAATTCTCGAATCGGCATGCGGACCGTGCATCGGAATGGGACAATCCCCGAATTCAAAAGGAATCTCACTCCGTACGTTTAATCGTAACTTTGAGGGAAGAAGCGGCACGCGCGATGCACAGGTTTATTTGGTGTCTCCGGAAGTCGCGGCAGCTTCAGCTATTGCGGGATATCTCTGCGATCCGAGAGAACTCGGCAATATGCCGGAGTTTATCTTGCCTGAGAAATTCACGATAAACGATAATATGATTACTCTTCCCGCTTCTCCGAGTGATGCAAAGAACGTTGAAATAGTCCGTGGCCCGAACATCAAGGAATATCCCAAAACATCGCCCCTGGCAGCTTCGATTAAGGCAGAATGTTCTCTTAAAGTCGGTGACAATATCACAACAGACCACATTATGCCCGCAGGCGCGAAGATCCTTCCGCTAAGATCGAATATTCCTGAAATATCAAAGTATTGCTTTAACGTTTGCGATGAAACATTCCCGCGCCGCGCGCTTGAACTTGGACAAAGTATAGTCGTCGGAGGAGTGAACTACGGACAGGGTTCGTCGCGCGAACACGCAGCGCTTGCTCCCCTGTATCTCGGAGTAAAAGTCGTGATCGTGAAATCGTTCGCAAGAATACACCGTCAGAACCTTGTAAACGCCGGTATCGTGCCGCTTGAGTTTATCTCTGATGATGACTATGACTCAATAGAACAGGGCGACATTCTCTCGATAGAAAGATTACGCGAACAGCTTATGGGAGATGGTATCGTCACAGTCAAGAACGAAACAAAAGAAACTGAGTTTAAAGCTAAATGCATCCTCAGTGACAGAATGAAAGCGGTTATGGCGCGCGGGGGACTTCTCGACTATACAAAAGCTAACTTGAAATAACAGATCGGAGAAATATTATGGCTATTATCAGAATGACGACTCCCCTTGTTGAGATGGACGGGGACGAAATGACGAGAGTTATCTGGAGATGGATAAAAGAGATACTGATCGAGCCTTATGTTGAACTTAAAACCGAATATTACGACCTCGGACTCGAACACAGAAACGAAACAAACGACGAAGTAACGGTTGAATCCGCTGAAGCTACAAAAAAGTACGGAGTTGCGGTAAAATGCGCGACTATTACTCCGAACGCGGCGCGTATGACCGAATATAACCTGAAAGAAATGTGGAAATCCCCGAACGGGACAATAAGAGCTATCCTTGACGGAACGGTTTTCCGCACACCTATCATAGTTGACGGCATCACGCCATATATCCCTACATGGACTAAGCCTATAACTATCGCCCGTCATGCATACGGCGACGTTTATAAGAATACCGAAATGAAAGTTCCCGCTCACTCAAAGTGCGAGCTGGTTTGCACAGACGAAAACGGAAATGAAACGAGAGCGGTTATTCACCGGTTCGGCGACTCCTCTGGAATTATTCAAGGCATTCATAACGTTGACGCTTCTATACAGAGCTTTGCCAGAAGCTGCTTTAACTACGCGCTGGATCAGAAGAAAGACCTTTGGTTCGCCTCCAAAGATACGATATCCAAAATATATGACCACCGCTTCAAGGATATTTGGGCTGAAATATATGAGAAAGACTATAAAGAAAAGTTTGAAAAAGCGGGTATAGAATATTTTTATACGCTTATCGATGACGCTGTTGCGCGTGTTATCAGAAGTAACGGCGGTTATATTTGGGCGTGCAAGAACTATGACGGCGACGTAATGAGCGATATGGTAGCCACAGCATACGGAAGCCTTGCAATGATGACATCAGTACTTGTATCTCCGGACGGAGTTTATGAATACGAAGCTGCTCATGGAACGGTACAGCGTCACTATTATAACTACCTCAAAGGAGAAGAAACCTCGACAAACAGCGTGGCGACGATATTTGCGTGGACAGGCGCTCTCCGCAAGAGAGGGGAACTCGACGGTATTGGGGAACTTATCGAATTTGCTGATAAGCTTGAGCGGGCGACTATCGCAACAATTGAAGACGGAGTAATGACAAAGGATTTATACCTCCTATCAAAGCTTGAAAACAAGAAAAAAGTGAATACCAAAGAATTTCTTCTCGAGATTGCATCGAGAATATAAGAAAAAGGCAAATGCTTTAAGCATTTGCCTTTTTTACTTCTTTTACTTCTGACAGATAAAAACGCACTCTCCGCCGACAGCGGAGAGTGCGGATCAAAAACACGAGTGAACGCGGCAAGCGGCTCGTGATATTTGAGATTTAATTAACGGTATTTACGCTGAAAGGCGTGTCGTAAAGCGCGTCAGGAAAATTATTTTCCGCTAGCACCGTAGTTTGAAAGAACACGCGCCGAAGGATCGTTTACATCGCATCCTTTCCATGACTTGTTCGGCATCCAGAAATCAACTATCATATCAGACTGTTCGGGATAATATTTTTCGAATATCTCGCGGTACAGAAGAGACTCTTTGGTAAACGGTTTGGCATGAACGTATTTTGCACGTTTTTCTTCATATTCGGCGTCGGTGTAAAAACCGTTGGCATATTCTTTCAGATAGTCAACCATAGAATGACCTACGGCGTCGGAAAACGCTGCTTTTTCGCGGTAGAGAATATCATGAGGCAGATAGTCCCCTTCAAACGCATGTCGGAGCAAATACTTTCCTTTTCCGTAAACGTTCATTTTCCTTGCCGGGTCGACGGACATGACGTATTTTACAAAGTCGATATCTCCGAACGGAACGCGGGCTTCGAGTGAGTTTACGGATATGCAGCGGTCTGCGCGCAAAACGTCGTACATATGAAGCTCTCTTATCCTTTTTTCGGATTCTTTTTGGAATTCTTCGGCTGACGGGGCAAAATCGGTGTATTTGTATCCAAACAGCTCATCTGATATCTCGCCTGTTAAGAGTACACGTATATCGGTGTTCTCATGTATCCACTTGCAGAGCAGATACATTCCCATGCTTGCGCGGATAGTCGTTATATCAAAAGTACCGAGAAGATGGATAACGTCCTCAAGAGAAGAGAGGACTTCTTCTTTCGTCATGATGACTTCCGTGTGTTCGCTTCCGATGTAGTCTGCAACCTGTTTTGCATACTTGAGGTCGATAGCGTCTCCGCTCATCCCGATAGCGAAAGTGCGTATAGGCTTCTTGCTCTTTCTCTGCGCGATAGCGCAAACAAGTGAGGAGTCCAGACCTCCTGAAAGGAGGAATCCGACTTTTGCATCCGCTACAAGTCTTTTTTCAACGCCTGCGACTAACTTATCGTGAATATTTTTACATACCGTTTCAAGGTCGTCTTGGCAAATACGATCGACTTTGGCAATATCGTTATAACAGACAAATTTTCCTTCTTTATAAAAATGTCCCGGAGGGAAAGGCATAATATGTCCGCATATTCCGACTAAGTTTTTAGCTTCGCTTGCAAAAACTATAACTCCGTTTTTGTCATAACCGTAGTAGAGCGGCCGAATTCCGATCGGATCGCGCGCAGCGATATATTCTTTCGTTTTTCCGTCATAGATGATAAGTGCAAATTCGGCATCGAGAAGCGGGAACATTCCGACTCCGTATTCAAAGTACATCGGGAGAAGTATCTCACAGTCAGAGCCGCTTTTGAACGTGTATTTTTCACTGAGCTTTTTTTTGAGTTTTTCGTAGCCGTATATTTCTCCGTTGCAGACTACATAACTTCCGTCAAGCTCGAACGGCTGCATACCGTCCGGGGTCAGTCCCATGATAGCGAGTCTGTGAAAGCCGAGAAGCCCTTTTCCCGTATCTATTATTTTTGAATCGTCGGGACCGCGCGATATAGTTTTGTCAAAACCTTTTTTGAAATCCGAAACTGCGGCGCAGCAGTCGCAATAACCCATTATTGAGCACATATATTAATTCCTCCAAATGATTCAGCAT
>CAKSJC010000016.1 GCA_934462885.1 uncultured Eubacteriales bacterium
CGGTAAAGCTCTTGCGGAATTCGGTGCAATATATGATAATTTGGTAGTTCTGGACGCGGATCTCGCTGCGGCTACCAAAACCGGTGTGTTCAAAAAGGCTTTCCCCGATAGATTTTTTGACTGCGGTATCGCTGAAAACAATATGATGTGCGTTGCTGCGGGACTTTCACTTTGCGGAAAGATTCCTTTTGCTTCTACATTTGCAATGTTTGCGGCCGGAAGAAGCTACGAGCAGATCAGAAACTCTATCGGTTATCCTCATCTAAATGTAAAGATAGGAGCAACGCACGCAGGAATCACGGTAGGTGAAGACGGCGCTACACACCAGTGCTGCGAAGATATCGCGCTTATGCGCGCCATCCCCGGCATGGTAGTAATCAATCCTGCTGACGGCGTGGAAACAAGACTTGCAGTTAAAGCTGCTATCGAGCATAAGGGACCGGTTTATCTCCGCTTCGGAAGAATGGCTGTACCGAATGTGTTCGATGATACGTATGAATTTAAGATCGGCAAGGGCGTAAAACTGGCTGACGGTACTGACGTTGCTATTTTTGCAACCGGCATTGAAGTTGAGCAGGCTCTTCTTGCAAGACATATGCTTGAGGTTGACGGAATTTCCGCTTCCGTTGTAAATATTTCGACGATCAAGCCTCTTGACCGTGATATCGTTGTAAAAGAAGCCGCAAAATGCGGCGCTGTGGTTACCTGCGAAGAGCACAGCATCATAGGCGGCCTTGGCTCCGCCGTTTGCGAGTGCCTTTCCGAGCATTATCCTGTCCCCGTATTCCGCATAGGTATCAGAGACGAATTCGGACGCAGCGGTCCCGCAAAAGAACTTATAAATTACTTCGGACTTGACGCTCAAAAGATTTATTACGCCGCAGTTGACGCAATAAACGCGAAAAAGAAATAAAAATATAAAACCGTGAGCTTTTTGAAAAACTCACGGTTTTTGACTCGGTTTATTGTTTATAGAGGTACGCCCCGAACGCAAGTGTTCGGGGCGTTTAATATATTTACGCTTTTTCCGCTTTTTATCTGATCTCGGCGGCTGTTTTCTCCACTGACAGATATTTTTTATATTTGTCAAAGTATTTTTCAAAGCCTGCAACGTCGTTTTTGTCGGGATATTCGGTGACGCATTCGGAGTTATTGAATACCTCGCGCGTGAGATACGACGAAAGATCGTCTCCCGGAAGCTTTTTTATCATATATTCCGCGAGAAGCGCCATACCCCAAGCGCCTCCCTCTCCGGCTGTCTCCGTAACTGTGACGGGTGTGTTAAGCGCTCCGGCGAGGAGCTTTTGCGCACATCCCTTTATCTTGAATAATCCTCCGTGCGCGAGAATATTGTAAGGCTTTATTTTTTCTTTTTCAGAAAGAAGATCCATTCCCATTCTAAGTACCGACATGGCAGAATAAAGGTGGCATCTCGCAAAATTTGCGAGGCTGAATGACGAACCGTTTGGACGGAGAAACAACGGAAGTCCCATATCTATACCTACAAATTCTTCGCTTGAGCAGTAGTTATAAGAAACAAGTCCGCCGCAATCAGCGTCACCTTCCATAGCTTTTTTATAGAAGAGCGAATACTGCTCGGTTTTTGAGAATTTTTTTCCTACCGATTCGTAAGCCTCGGAGAAAAGTTTTACCCATGAATCGATATCCGTGGTGCAGGTGCTGGCATGTACCATAGCTACCGGCAAGCCCGACGGGGTTACAACGGAGTCGATATTTCGGTATGCCGACAAAAGATTTTTTTCAAGGATGAGCATTGAAAAAATACTTGTACCGGCTGAAACGTTTCCCTGACCCGGCGAAAGAGTGTTAGTTGATACAAGACCTGTCGCGCCGTCTCCTTCAGGCGGACATAGCGGGATTCCCGACATAAGCTTTCCTGTGGGATCAAGTAAAAGCGCGCCTTCTTTTGTGAGATATCCGCCGCATTTCCCGGCAGGGATGGGTCGCGGGAGAATATCCTCTATCTTAAAGTTTATACCATGCTCAGATATTAAAGAGTTAAATTTGTCAAGCATGGCTCGGTTGTAATAGAGTGTGGCAGAGTCTATCGGGAACATCCCCGATGCGTCTCCTATACCGATTATTTTCTCACCTGTGAGAAGATAGTGTATGTATCCCGAAAGCGTCGTAATAAACGCAACGCGGTTTACACTTTTTCCTCGTAAAAGTATGTCGTCATAGAGATGGGAAACGCTCCAACGCTGAGGAATGTTAAAACAAAATAACTCTGTCAAATAGTCGGCGGCACGTCCGGTTGTAGAGTTTCTCCATGTACGAAAAGGCACCAGAAGCTCATTACCGTTGTCAAAAGGAAGATATCCGTGCATCATCGCGGAAATACCTATACTGCCGGGAGAAGTGAGAGGTTCATTGTGTTTTTCCTCAAAGCGTGCGGAAAGTAGCGCAAAACATTCGCGTACTCCGCGCACGGCGTCTGAGAGATCATAAGTCCAATATCCGTTTTCAAATCGGTTTTCCCATTCAAAAGAGCCGTCCGCCTCTGTAAGATGATTTTCATCTGTAAGAACCGCCTTTATTCTTGTAGAGCCGAGTTCTATCCCGAGAGTCAGCTTTGTCTGATCCATTTCAGTCTCCTAATCTTCCGCTGTAGATCTTTATCTTTTATTAACCTGCGCATCCTGCGAGAGCGGCGCCGATAACGGTTCCGTAGCGCGAATTATTCGGAATGATGAAATTCATCGAGAACATTTTGTTCAGCGTGCCGAAAATACTCTCAGCCTGTTCGACGCCGGAGAGGTTGCCGGTTAGAACAATGTCGGATATTTCGTAATTTCTTGCGGCAAAGATAGAAACCATACCGATAGTCTCAAAAACCATATTAATTATTCCGAGCGCAATATCGCTTTTTGTCGCAAGATCGCTGATGCTTCCGAAATTTGATGCGGTCATTATATCTCCAAATCCCGGAACAATATCCTGTTTTGTTATATCGGTGATTTTTAAATCTACTTTGTCAAGAGAACCGTTTCTCGCAAGCGCTGAGATGTGATCTACGTTATCCATTGAAAGAAGTTTTTTTGAAAGTCCGACAAGCGTGCCTCCGCCGATTCCGGTACCGCCGAGATATTTAGGGTCGTCGCCTTTTTTGGCGTAAACGAGCGCGGTGCCTGTGCCGCAGCTTGCGATTATAGCACGCTCAAGCCCTGAAAGATAAAGCCCTCCAAGTCCTATCGCCTTGAATTCTTCAATGGTTTGGCAGGGAAGTTCGTATATCGGACGCGTCATGTAAGAGCTTCCGGCTCCCGTTACCATTACTTTTTTTATATTTTCGAGGGAATAAGAATGTATATCCAGAAATTTTCCAAACGCTCCGTATACTGACGTTATAGGATCGGTCGCGCGAACAAAAATCGGATCAATCAACTCAAATTTGCTTTCTTTTTCCTCGAAGCCGACAATTTTTGTTGTGCTTCCGCCGATATCTATTCCGATAATTATATTTTTTTTCATACATGCTTCCCTTTGATGTTGTTTATTTAAGGTCAGTATACCACAGCTTCCCGTCAAAATCAATATAACTGCAAATCAAAACAGCGAAAATAAACGAAACCGACGCTTCAAATAATTTTTTGTAACATTATAATTTGTAATAATTTGTAATTTTTTATTGAAGCATTAATCTGAACGCATATTTTTTGTGTTGACAAACGGTATGGAAAATGGTAATATTAAACTGCGTTGATACAAAAAACTTTGTATCAATTTCGATATTGCTTTGAATTTTTATTTTTGTTTTGAACTATGTAAAAACATGACGCCGCATAGTTCGGCGCATTATTTTTCCCTTGCAGTGAGAGGGGTATATGTCATAAAAAGGAGGCATGAAAAATGCTTGCAAAAACACCTCCTATGGGTTGGAACTCATGGAACACTTTCGGTCCGGATGTAAATGAAAAGGTTATACGCGATACCGCGGATACATTTGTGGAAAAAGGCTTGAAAGACGCCGGATATGAGTATATTGTCATAGACGATTTTTGGTCGTTGAGAGATCGCGATGAGAACGGGCGTCTTGTTCCGGATCCGAAGAAATTCCCATCCGGAATGAAAGCTCTTGCTGATTATGTTCATTCGAAAGGTTTGAAGATCGGTATTTATTCGTGCGCCGGAACAAGAACTTGCGGAAATTTCCCCGGTTCGTTCGGGCATGAATTTGTGGATGCGGAAACGTTTGCAAAATGGGAAATGGATTTCTTGAAATATGACTATTGTTACAAGCCGAAAACCGCCGACGGATCTCTTCTGTATAACAGAATGGGCATGGCGCTTAAGGCTACGGGACGCGAGATACTTTTCTCAGCATGCAGCTGGGGAGCTGACGAAACAGAAAAATGGGTACGTTCCACAGGCGCGCATATGTACCGTTCTACGGGAGATATAAGCGACAGCTTCGCAAGCTTTAAGGATATTGCAGCAAGTCAGATAAAAATGCTCAATTATTCAATGCCCGGATGCTTCAACGATCCGGATATGCTTATCTGCGGTATGCACGGAAACGGGAATGTAGGAAAAAGGGGATGCACCGATACCGAATATCGCATGCATTTTGCCCTTTGGTGCATGATGCAGGCGCCGCTGATAATAGGCGGAGATATTTGCAGCATGGATGAATATAACTTAAATCTTCTGAAAAACAAGGAGCTTATCGCAATAAACCAGGACTCGGAAGCACGTCCTCCTATGGAACTCAGCGATTCTCTCTATTATCCCACACTGTTCAAACACCTTTCGGGAGGAGAGTACGCTATCGGTCTTTTCAACTTTACCGATATTCTCCGCTCAAGAAGATTTGACTTCTTTGACATAGGTTTGGCGGTAGAGTCCGGTTATGGATTCATTCTGCACGATATCTTTACCGGAGAAGAAAGCGGACCTTACTTCGAATATCTTGATTTGCCGGTAAATCCTCACGACTGCAGAGTATTCCGGGCTAAACTCATAAAAAAATAAAACAAACTTTAAGAAATATTAAGGAGAAAAGATATGCTTTCTCAAAGACCTCCAATGGGTTGGAACTCGTGGAACACATTCGGAAATGAGGTTTGTGACCGCGTTATACGCGATACCGCAGACGCTTTTATTGAAAAAGGACTGAAGGACGCGGGATATGAATATGTCGTTATTGACGACTGCTGGTCTCTTCATCACAGAGACGAAAACGGACACCTTGTGGCAGACCCTGAAAAATTCCCGCACGGAATGAAATCAGTTGCAGATTATGTTCACTCAAAAGGACTGAAGTTCGGTATGTATTCCTGCGCCGGAACAATGACCTGTGCCGGAAGACCGTCTTCGTTTGAACATGAATTCGAGGACGCAAAGCAGTTTGCCGATTGGGGAGTAGACTTCCTCAAATACGACTATTGCTACAAACCCGATTCCGCAAACGGTCCTCTTCTTTACAACAGAATGAGCATGGCGCTCAAGGCTACCGGACGAGAAATTCTCTTCTCGGCTTGCAACTGGGGAATTGACGAAACTGAAAACTGGATACGTTCTACGGGTGCGCATATGTACCGCTCTACCGGAGATATAAGCGACAGTTTTACAAGCTTCAAGAATATCGCAATGAGCCAGATAGATAAGAAAAAGCTTCCGTATTCCGGTCCGGGATGTTATAACGATGTGGATATGCTTATCTGCGGTATGCACGACAAAGGAAATGTCGCAAGCGGCGGATGCACGGATAGTGAGTACCGTATGCACTTTGCACTTTGGTGCATGATGCAGTCTCCTCTCATGATAGGCGGAGACATATGCAATATGGATGATTTTAACCTTAAACTCTTAAAAAACAAGGAATTGATCGCAATAGACCGGGATGAAGAAGCGCGTCCTCCGCTCAGACTCGGAAATGATTCCTGTCCGATACTGTTTAAACATCTTTCGGGCGGAGAATACGCCATCGCGTTCTTCAACTTCAATAATGATCACTCCCGCGAGGTCGTTCTCAATTTCTATGATATAGGTCTTAATTACGCATCCGGTTACGGCTTCAATCTTCGTGATATTTTTACAGGAGAAGAAGTCGTTACAACCGACAACTATATGCAAGCAAAAGTTAATCCCCGCGACTGCAGAATATTCCGCGGAACTCTCGTGAAAAGATGACGAAAAAAAATGCTGTGCCGAATGTGCACGGACCTCTTTGCAAAAAATGCGGAAGAGAGTTGACTC
The DNA here is from genome assembly GCA_934462885.1 of uncultured Eubacteriales bacterium. GTDB lineage: Bacteria > Bacillota > Clostridia > Oscillospirales > CAG-272 > UMGS1696. The sequence goes on from CAKSJC010000016.1 coordinate 6,220, forward strand.
TTGACGAGATAGGAATCCATAAAAAAATGATAAACCGCGGAGCGACAGATTTTTTCTGTTTGACATGCCTCGCGGAATACACGGAAACAACGGAAGAATTTCTTCTTGAGCGTATAGAATACTTCCGCGCCATGGGATGCGTTCTCTTTATATAAAAATAGCAAGTATGAACTCAGGCGCTTGTTGAAACGGCTGGTGTGATAAATAATGTCCGCGCGGTGCGAACTCAAAAAAATTTTTTCCGCTGTCTTCTCTCGGGGGATTATAGCTTTATTCTCTCATTTTCCGTAATAAAATTTTATGAGTGATTGAGGTCTGACTGATTTGTCAGACCTCAATCACTTTTTTATCCATTTTTCTCTCTTGCTTCTATTGTTCTCTATACACACATAAGGAGTTCCGTAAGAACTGTGTTGCAATTATGTGGAAAATATGATATAATTATTCAAAATTAGCTTATACTTATATGTAATTGTTTATCATATAGCGTGAAAAACGATGGGAAAAGCATTTGCCGTACGTTAACACACCCTGATGCAATACTTATTCGGTTATGTAGGAAAGGAGTACGATTTGTGACTGAACGAGATAAAAAAACGAAAAAAAATTTCTTGTCATCTTTTATAAGATCCAGTTTGATCCTATCTCTTCTTGATAAATTTACTCTTAAAATATATACTGCGCTTCAAAACGGATTTTTTGGGTACATCTTCACCTCATATAATTCTTCGCAGATCAATATTTTTAAGTTGAAAAAGAAAGACCCAAAGAGAATAGGTCATTTCCGTGAACTCAGGTACGGTTTGTGCAGGCGGATGGAAAACGCCATGATCCCGAATCTGATAAAACAACTCACATCGTTTCTTTTGTCCTGCCGTACGAAAATGTACGGAATATTCCTTGTTTCACTTGGAATCTACACGCTGCTCACATCGCTTGTGGTTTGTCTGAGAAACGATTCGTTTTCGTTATTCCTCGACAATATGAATGTTTTGGCGTCAGTTGTTATAATTGTTTCTTCTATCCCGCTTATTTTGTCAAAAAGAACATTCGGCGACGCTTTGAAGAATTCTTACATCGGAAAGCTGATTCTTAAGATCACAAACTTTTCGTTTGAGGAGATACCGAAAGAAAAAGTCAGCGATAAAGCAAGTATTGCGTTTGCCGCCGGTATCGTATGCGGTGTTCTGACATATAAAATCTCTCTGTTCAAAATATTTTTGTGTGCAGCGGCGCTTGTTTGGGCGTATCTTGTGATAATAAAGCCGGAGATCGGAGTGATGACGCTCTTTTTCGCAATGCCTATGCTTCCGACTATGCTCCTCGCCGCAATAGTAATTTATACTTCGATTTCATATGCGCTGAAACTGTTCAGAGGCAAGAGGATATTTAAGTTTGAAGCTTCCGACGCTATGGCTCTTGTGTTTTCATTCCTTGTCCTTTGCGGTGGCTTGTTTTCGCTTTCGTCAGCGTCAATAAAGCCGTCGCTTCTGATGGTTTGTCTCATAATGTCGTATTTTTTGACCGTTGGACTTATAACAAGCAGAGAATGGCTTGTCAGATGTTCGTCTGCGGCGGTTATATCCGGAGTTCTTATCTCTCTCTACGGTTTAGCTATTTACTTTACCGGCGGAGGATATTCTTCAAAAGCGTGGCTTGACAGTGAGATGTTCTCATCTATCGGAAGACGTGCCGTGGCAACTCTTGAAAACCCCAATATGTTGGGCGAATACCTTATTCTCATTATTCCGATAGCTCTCGGCATGCTTTTTGGCAGAGGTGAAGGAATGAGACGCATTTCGGCATTTTTCTCGCTGGGTGTGCTTGGCGTATGTCTGATATTGACATGGAGCCGTGGCGCGTGGCTCGGACTCATATTCGGCGTTCTTCTTTTCCTTCTTATGTGGAACAGACGCTCGATTTGGATCATCTTTGCCGGTATAGCGTCGCTTCCGCTGATGATGACCGTACTTCCTTCATCAATTGTTTCTCGCTTTACGAGTATAGGAAACATGGCTGACTCGTCAACCTCTTACAGGGTTCATATATGGCGAGCAACAGTAAATATGATATCCGATAACGTTTTTTCGGGGATCGGAGTCGGGGAGGGCGCTTGGAATAAGCTTTACCCGCTCTATGCTTTCCAAGGCGTCGAAACGGCTCCTCATTCTCATAATCTGTATCTTCAGATATGGCTTGAGATCGGTATAGTCGGATTTCTTGCCTTTCTTGTATTTATTTTCCTTATATATCAGTCAGGTTTTTCTTTATTTTCTAAACTGTCAGACAGCGCTTTTATTACCTCTCTTGATATTACACCGTCGGTGCAGCTTTATTCAGATAAAGTGTCGGGGGGCGACAGAAACAAAAAGATCAAGCGTGCAAAAAATCAACTACGTATATCGACGGCGGCTCCTTTGTGCGGACTGTTTGCCGTTTTGGTGCAGGGAATGACAGATTACTCTTGGTACAATTACCGTCTTTTCCTTATGTTCTGGCTTGTTTGCGGTCTTGCTGTCTCATACGCAAGAAACGGACTTAATATGATAAATGACCGTCAAGCATTCGAATGTATCGGAACAAGCTGTGATGCCGAGATAGAAATAAGCAATAAAGAAGGAAAAACAAAGAAAAAATATAATGGAGTAAGTCAAAATGAATAAAAAGAAAATACGGTTTAATCTTATTGACGCTATTCTTTTGCTTCTTGTCGCCGCAGTGGCTTTTATAGTGCTTTATGTTTTTGTTTTCAGCGCGAAGGACACTTCTACATCGCAAACAATTTACCGAAATATCAAGTATGTTGTCGAAGTTCAGAATGTTGATGAAGAGTGTGAAAATCTCGTAAAAGCGGGGCAGAGCGTTCAGGATGCAATTGAGCGGAAAAATCTCGGAAAAGTAAGCGGAGTTCAGGCAGTTCCGTTCAGAAAAGTGACGTTTAACTATAATACGGGAAAAGAAACTGTCGCTGAAGTCGACGGAAAAATCACATTAAAAATCACGATATCCGTTCAGGCGGCAGAAACGGAAAGAGCTTTCACTTCCGACGGAGCTGTTATAAGAATCGGTGAAAAGTACAGCCTTGTTCTTCCGGATATGTATTGTGTTGGTTACTGTACGGCAATTATAGATGATTCCAATAATTGATAGGAGCAGGTAAAAGTAAAATGATAACAGGTCTTATTTACGGTTTAGTCGCAACTATCTGCGCAATGCTCTTAGCTTACAGCACCACTCCTCCGGTAAGAGTTCTTGCATATAAGATTGGAGCGGTTGATGTTCCGCTTGACTCAAGAAGAATACACAAAAAACCAATCCCCCGCATAGGAGGCTTAGCGATCTTCTTGGCGTTCACTGTGTCGACAGCGCTTCTTTGCACGCCGAGCAATACTCTTGTAACCATATGGATAGGCGGCGGAGTTCTCGTTATTCTCGGAATTCTTGACGATATTTTCAGACTCAACGCTTGGCTTAAGCTTTTAATACAGCTTGCAGTATCAGGTTTTGCTGTATTTAACGGATGTGTTATCGATCATATAAGTTTAGGCGGAGAATATATTCATTTCGGGATGTGGGGCATACCGCTTTCGATGCTGTGGATAGCGGGACTCACGAACGCAATAAACTTTATTGACGGACTTGACGGACTAGCCTGCGGAGTTTCCGCGATATCGTCACTCTCTCTCTTGTTTGTAGTGCTTTTACAGGGGGACTACGCGAGCGCACTTCTGTTTGCGATACTTTTTGGCTCATGCATTGGTTTTCTTCCGTATAATTCAAATCCTGCAAGAATCTTCATGGGAGACACCGGAGCGCTTTTTTTGGGATTCTCTTTGGCGGTTCTTTCGGTACAGGGCGTGTTCAAACTTCATGCGGTACTTTCATTTATAGTTCCGCTTACGGTTTTTGCGCTTCCCATTTTTGACGCTTCGTTTGCGATATTCAGAAGACTGCTGTCGGGTAAAAGTCCGTTTGCGGCAGACCGTGGACACATTCATCACAGACTTATTGACGCCGGTTTTTCTCAAAAAGAATCCGTAAAAATACTGTACGCAATATGCGGTATTCTCGGACTTGTCGCCGTGTTCTGCACCGAGGCAATGTTCAGTACGATGAAAGAAGTAAAGTCGGCTTGTATAGCGATTATAGCGCTGATCCTTTTTGCCGTAAACTTCCTTATAATGAAAAATCCTAATCTCAGGAAGCATTCCGGACTTACACCTGACGATATTACCGTAGATGAATATATAAACGAGCTTGGTGAAGAAAAAGCAAAAATTATTGAAGCGCACAATACTGAATCTCACGCTAAGAAAGAAGAAAACATAACGGATAAAGTTTCTGAAAGCGATGAAAAAAACAAAAAACAAAAATAAAATCTATGGAGAGAAACAAATCTCTAAGGTAGGAAAAAATACGAAAGAAAAACCGAAAATGTCATACGGTATGATTGTAACGGTTATCGTTATTGTATTGGGTTTATGCTTGGTGTTTTTTTTCACAAAAGAAGTAGTTTTGTCATTTGTAAAAAGAGACGAAGGAAATCTGAAAGCCGTGAACGGGTCGCAGAGTTTTGTCGATGTCGCATATGTCGGAGCTGAAACGGAAATGTACTATATCGATCAAAGCGACGACGTCGAGCAAGTGTTTTCATCTTTGAAAGAATATGATTCTTATGTCAGAGCGTACAGAATAATTTACACATATGAAAGTTCGTTCAGCCTTGAGAGAGTTGTATTAACCAAGAATGACAGCAGATTCAAAATTGATTCGTCGTCAAAGCTTGTTATATCCGACGGAGAAAAACTCTATATAAAAATGGGTTCACATGAGATTGTGCGAGACATTCAGAGCACATCATTCGGAGATGAATCCGGAACGACTTCACTTGAAAAACTGAAGTCGCTATACGCTGACGGCAAGCTGGAAATATGTTTTTCAGATGACGAAAAATCGATACTCGCACAGTATGACGACGAAAAAAACGGTATTTTATATGAGTATGAAATATCCCCGGAAAGCGGAATCATACTTACCGAAAAGTCATATTACAGAGGAACTCTTTATAGGACCGTATCCACGGATTACGTAAATATTTTCGGAGCCGATAAACTTTCACACGACTTTTTCAATATCAACCCAGAAAAAACAGAAAAATAAAAAACATCCAATCTTTTGGCGCACGGAGGAGTTATGAACGAAAATAAAGAAATGAAAAAAAAGCGCTTGGGCGCACTTGATATTTTTATTATCATTGCAATAGCGGCAGCTGTCATAAGTGTTGGGGTTCGAATGTTTACGACAGGTACGTCCGATCTTGCCGAGGGAGTACAACTTGACGAATATATAGTATATTTTGATGTTTACGGAATACGCGATTCCTCAGCGAAGAACAACTTAAAAGGCGGAGAGAAATTCTATCTTAAAGAATCTGACGAAAATTTTGGAACTATGCTTGAAAATATTACAATAAAAGACGCTGAAAATTATTATGAAATGCCTGACGGATCAATAGTACTTGCGCAGAATAATGCAACCGGTGATCTTTATAAAGTAGATGTTGAAGCGGCAGTTTCCGTAAGAGGAAAAGTAGACGCAGACGGAAGGTTTCTTTTGAACGGAAACAGATTTTTAGGCGCCGAAAAAGAACTTCAGATTTACAGCAAATATGTCTCTCTGACAGTTAAAATAACAGATGTTGTTAAGGCACAGTGATATGTGCGATAAAATAAAAGAACATGCAACGCATGTTCTTTTATTTTATCGCGAAAAGTGACAGATCCCACATTGGAACACAAGGTACGCGGCGCACATACAATCTGTGGCGCGGCAGAAGCTCATGCAGGCGCAGTATAAGTTGAAACAAGTCGTCAGTTCTGTGATATAAAGAAACAATCATGTTTGGCTCATCGCGTTTTATTACGGAGAGGGCGCCGTCAAGCGCGGCGTTCTCGTCTCCCTCGATGTCAAGCTTTATTAAGTCTATCTTTTCCGCAGAGCAGAGTGAATCTATTGTGCGGCACGGAACGGTACATTCTTTTGATCTTTTATTTGCGCCGGATATCCCGGCGCCACGGCTCCCGGATGAAATATAAACCTTGCATCCGTTTTCAGTTCCCAATGCTGCAAACTGAGGGATAACGGAAGCTCTTTTTTCAGTTTCCGAATATTCTTTGAGTTTTTTATAAGTTTTGGGATCGGCTTCGACTGAGTAGACCCTCTTCGGAAAAAGACAGCCTATGATATCGCGTGTCGTATCTCCGGAAAACGCTCCGCCGTCAATGGCGGACGATATGTTAAAATCCGACAGAAGCTCTTTTACTGAGTCGGCAAACGTACTCGTGTTTGAGAGATATTTGAGTTTTCCGCTCAGCCTGAAATTGATTGCATCCGAAAATACATCTTTTGACTTTTCATCATTCAAAAGGCTATAAACAGTATCAAATTGGCTGCGGTGTTTTAAAAAGTACGGCATATCAAAAAGCTCTCCGCCGTATAGAGGAACATCGGGTATTATAAGTTCATGATTTTTGTCAAGTTCATGTATAAAGCTGATGACTTCCGGACGTGTGGTACCGAAAGCGAGGAGAACTGCTATATTATGTCCGAATTTTTTTATTACTTCGCTATAAGACAAAACGTGGAATCCATAAAAATATCTGTCGCGTACAAAACCGTCGGAAGCGAATATTCCGGACAGCGATATTCCGTATTTTTCAAGAGCTGAAATTATTTTATCAGCTCCGTTTCCGGTTCCGTACATAAGTATCGGTTTGTCGGTCGATTTTAAATGTTCCCACAGCGATACATCTTCAAATTTCATTATTATTCCTCAATGCCAAGATAATTTGCGGCATTGCTCCAGAGTATTTTTTCACGTATATCATCGCTTAAATCAATTTTGAAAAACCGTTCAAGTTCTTCTTTGGTGTTTACGACTGGGTAATCGGTTCCGAACATTATGTTTTCATATCCTAAAGCGTCGATTATTTCTTTTGCACGTTTCGGAGTCATAGCCCAAAGGGCGCTTGAGGTATCGTACATGATATTTTCGTGCCCGGCAAGAAGCGGGACGGATTCATCCCATGATTTATAACCTCCCAAATGTGCCGCTACGGCTTTAAGTCTCGGAAACTCGCGCAGAACGTTCAGAAGCTTGTCTGCCGAAGAATATCTGTACTGAGGCCTGTTATCTCCCATGTGGAGATATATAGGCATTCCTAACGTTTCGAGTATATCATAAAGAGGAAATAACTTTTTATCGTCTATATTTATACCCTGAATGTCGGGGTGGATCTTAACGCCTTTCAAACCAAGCGAACGCGTGCGAATAATCTCGCCCTCAAAGTCCGGATAGTCTTGGTGCATTCCAGCAAATCCGACTGTCTTAAAGCCGTGTGAACGTGAGAGTTTTGCTAAATCAGCGATAGAAGTGTTGACTTTCTCAACTTGATGGGCATTAGTCGCCACGGAAAAGAGCAGATAACCGCAGACATTGTTTTCGGCAGCCTGAGATTCAAGGTCGGCGTAAGTTCCTTTTCCCTTGACTTTAAAATCATAGAAATTCCCGAGAGAGATGCACGCTTTTGATGCTATCTGCTCGGGGTAAGTGTGCGTATGCACGTCAAAAACTTTAAACATATTGTGTTGCACCTTGCTTTTCCCGGTTTTATATGATAAAATATTAAAAAAACAAAGGAGAAATAAAAATGGACTGCATTTTTTGTAAGATAATATCCGGTGATATTCCGTCGTCAAAAGTGTATGAAGATGATTATATGTATGCTTTTCGTGACATAAACCCTGAAGCGCCGTGCCATGTTCTCGTAATACCTAAAAAGCATATTTCTTCTATGGATGAAGTAACATCCGAAAACAGCGTATATGTTGCAAAAATATTTGAAAAGATACCTGAAATCGCCAAACTATCCGGTGTAACAAACGGGTACCGTGTAATATCAAATTGCGGACCCGACGCAGGACAGTCGGTGCATCACCTTCACTTCCACATAATAGGAGGCGTAAAGCTTCCGCTTCATGTTTTCCCCGAAAAGGAATGAGTCGATCAATAATTAAGATAAAATCAAAAGAGAGACGATTACAATAAACGCCTCTCTTTTTCTTATTTTACAAATTCATTATAGATAGCTTTCATTGTTTTTTCAAAGTCAGATTCGTCAACGCCTATTATAATGTTAAGTTCAGATGAACCTTGGTCGATCATTCGAATGTTAATATCAGATTCAGCCGCAGCTTTAAATACCCGAACGGCGGTTCCTTTAGCTTTTACCATTCCTCTTCCGACGACGGCTATGAGTGCCAGTCCATCCTCAATAGAGATAGAATCAGGCTCAACAAGATTGCATATACGGTTTATTATACGTTCGCGGCAGTTCTTTATCTCATGGCAGTTTAAGACTACGCTCATCGTATCGATACCGGAAGGAAGATGCTCAAATGACAAACCCTCGTTTTCAATGGCTTCAAGGACTTTCCTGCCGAAGCCTTTCTCTGAGTTCATCATTGCTTTTTCAATATTTATAACGCAGAACCCTTTTTTGCCGGCAATTCCCGTTATAATGTTTTCTGTATCGTAAAAGTCTGTTTGCGATACTATCATTGTTCCGGGGTCTTCGGGATTATTTGTGTTTTTTATATTTACCGGGATACCGGCAAAGCGGACAGGGAAGATAGCGTCCTCATGAAGAACGGTAGCGCCCATGTAAGACAGCTCGCGAAGTTCTCGGTAAGTAATATATCCGATACCGCGGGGATTTTCAACTATTCTCGGATCAGCCATTAAAAATCCGCTGACATCGGTCCAGTTTTCGTACATATCGGCATATACTGCGCGTGCGACGATAGAACCGGTAATATCGCTTCCTCCCCTTGAAAAAGTTTTGATCGTTCCGTTAGGCATTGATCCGTAGAAACCGGGAACTACGCCGTTATTGTGTTTTTTTAACTCAGCTGAAAGAAGCGTGTTGGTAGTTTCTGAGTCAAATGATCCGTTATCAAAAAATCTGACATACTCTGCGGGGTCGATAAAGTCGTATCCAAGGTAATTGGCAAGTACAAGACCGCATAAATATTCTCCGCGGCTTGCAGCATAATCGCGTCCCGCGTGATGAAGAATAGCCCATTTTATATGTGTGTATTCGTCCGACAGATCAAGCGAGAGAGAAAGAGCCTTTATTATTGAATCATATCTTTCACAAACTTTTGCAAAAATATCATCGATATATTTTCCGTTTACCGCTGCATTGTAACATTCATAAAGCATATCCGTAACTTTGGTGTCGTTGGAAAAACGCTTTCCGGGAGCAGAGGGAACGACGAATCTTCTTGATTCTTCCGCCGTAACGATATCCTTAACTTTTTTAAAATGAACGTCGTCCGCGAGAGAGCTGCCGCCGAATTTTACAACCTTTATATTGAACGTATTGTTATTCACGAGAATTGACCTCTTTGATATTAAACTTATACACTACATTATATGGTAGTATTTGTTTTTTGTCAATATATCATTTTTACAGAATAAGGCGAATAAAAATGCAAAAATAAGGCGGTTTTTATAACTTAGCGTCTTAATATACAAAAAGGCGCATAGAAGCTGTATTTTTTCTGAATTCACATTGAGTTAAACCATAGTTCTTGACTAAAATCGGGGATTCATGTATAATTATGTTAAATTAAAAGGCAAAGGAATATAAAAATTATGACAGAAAATACGAGCTTTATTTTTTCTCCCGCGGATATACTTCTTCCGAAGTTCTCACATGACTCGGCACAGATGTCAAAATGGGCGGTTATAGCCTGCGATCAGTTCACATCGGAAAGAGCATATTGGGATGAATGCGAAAGCTATATAGGCGACTCTCCCTCCACATACAACTATATTCTTCCGGAAGCGTATCTCGGAAGCGAAAAAGAGCAAATTCAGAACGAAAATATTAAAGAACATATG
>CAKSJC010000017.1 GCA_934462885.1 uncultured Eubacteriales bacterium
CAATATATTATAGCAGAAAAATATACATAAAATCAAGACGCATATTGAAAAAATCAAGAGCAAAGGGAGAGCGGGCAAAAAAAAATGAGAAGATACTTGACATCCTGATAAAATGTTATATAATTATTATGTGGAAAAATGTTTTTCCATTTTAATATGAAAATAGTTAAACCGCAGTCCTATATCCTTGGTGCGGAGAAATGGAGCTAAGCTATGAAAAAAAACGCAGCTGTAATCGGATACGGCGGAATGGGCGCCGGCTTCCACTGCAAGCATTTACTTGAGAGCGATGTCTGCAATCTTGCCGGAATTTACGACATCGACGAAAAAAAGCGTGAACTTGCGTCTTCGCGCGGCATTAAAGTATATAACACACGCGAGGAACTTTTAGCTGATCCTACAATAGACATGGTAACGATCGCAACTCCTAACGATGTTCACGAAGAAATCGCCGTAGCAGCTCTTGAAGCAGGTAAAAACGTAATTTGCGAAAAGCCGGTTACTCTTTCTCTTGAAAGTCTTGAAAGAATGATCGCGGCAGCAAATAAGTCAGGCAAGATATTCTCCGTTCATCAGAACAGAAGATTTGACGTTGACTGCCTTGCGATGAAGAAAATACATGACAGCGGCGAGATTGGCGAGATAATAAATCTTGAGTCCCGCATACATGGAAGCCGCGGAATACCCTCCGACTGGAGAGGTATCAAGAAGTACGGCGGCGGAATGCTTTATGACTGGGGTATTCACATTATCGACCAGGCGTGCATGATATTCGGCTATGACATCGCTTCCGTAAGATGCGAATTTGATCATATCACAAACAAAGAAGTTGACGACGGATTCCAGCTATGGATTGAATATAAGAGCGGTCAGAAAGCTTATCTTGAAGTCGGTACATATAACTTTATTTCAATGCCTCGTTTTTATATGAGAGGTATGAAGGGAACCGCGAAGATCGAGGATTGGCGTCTCCCCGCTCATGTGGTAAAGTGCAAGGCATGGAATGAAGCTGACGTCCTTCCGGTACAAAACGCAAGCGGACTTACAAAGACAATGGCGCCTCGCGACAGCATTACGGTAGACGAATACGATGTTGAGCGTCCCGTATCCGACGTACACGATTACTATCGTAACTTCGTCCGCGCTATCGACGGACTTGAAGAGCAGATGGTAACTCACGACCAGATGAGATGCATACTCAAGATAATAATGACTGCGTTTGAATCCGTTGAAAAAGGCGGAGCAAAGATAGTTTGGTAAAATTCAGATTCTAAGAAACGGGGGACTTTTCCGGAAAAGTTCCCCGTTTTATAATTACAAGAAAAAACGGAGGAAAAAGATGGTTTGCGAAATACTTTGCATCGGAACGGAGATACTTCTCGGCGATATCGTGAATACCGACGCCGCTTTTATAGCAAGGGCACTTGCCGCACTGGGATTTACGTCGTACAGACAAAGTGCAGTCGGTGATAACCACGACAGACTGATTGAGGCGGCAAAGGAAGCTTTGGAACGCTCCGATATACTCATAATGACCGGCGGACTCGGTCCGACTTGCGACGATATAACAAAGTCAGCGGCAGCGGAGATTTTCGGAAGGCAAATGTACTTTGACGAAGATACCGCAAAAGACATAGAACTGTTTTTTAAAAAAATAGGTCGCGAGATGACTGAAAATAATCTTGCGCAGGCATATATTCCCGAAGGCGCTGAGATTTTCTTTAATAAATGGGGAACAGCGCCCGGAATAGCGCTTTCGGGCGAGATAAACGGAAAAACAAAACACGCTATTCTGTTGCCGGGACCTCCCGGCGAGTGCGAGCCGATGTTTGAAGAATACGTAAAGCCGTATCTTGCGCGTCTCTCAAGAGAGACTATATGCAGTCTAAACCTCCACCTTTACGGCATAGGCGAGTCGGGAGCGGAACAGATTTTAAGACCGATCATGGAGAAGGCCGAAAATCCCACGGTAGCTCCGTATGCCTGCGAGCATGAAGTTAGAATACGCATAACGGCACGCGCCGAATCTTTGGAGAAAGCTAAAGAAATGTGCCGCTTTGAAGCCGATATCATTTATAAAACGGAAGCCGGAAAATATATATTCGCTGAAAGCAATAACCTGTTTGAAGCGAAAAACTCGGTGGTTCTGAAGCTTATACACGAACTCAGAGAGCGGAAAATGACTTTTGCGACTGCGGAGAGTTGTACTGCGGGAATGATTGCGTCGCGGGTGGGAGATATTCCCGGAGCGTCGGATGTGCTTATGGGCGGCATTGTCTCATACGCGAATGAGGTGAAGATGAAAGTTCTCGGCGTTCCGACGGAGGTGCTGCGTGATTTTGGAGCAGTGTCGGAAGAATGTGCGGGATATATGGCGGAGGGTGCGCGCCGCACGATAGGCGCGGATATTGCAGTATCTGTAACGGGAATCGCGGGACCCGGAGGCGGAACGGACAAAAAACCGGTCGGAACTGTCTGCTTCGGCGTATCTGATGAAAGAGGAGTTTACACGGAAACAAAGCATTTCAGCACAAAGAACGATAGATCGAAAATACGCCGTCTTACGACGGCGCACGCGATGATGCTTGTCATTAAAAGACTGCGCGGAGATATATAAAAAAGATCTATAAAATTACATGAAACCAATCGCTGTTTTTATTGGCGCGGGATACTATTTTATAAAAAATATCCCGCACGTCTCTGTCAATGAATTTTCATCTGATTGGATAAACAAAAAAGTGTTATTTCTTGTAAACCTTGAATAAATCTGCCTGCTCAAGCTTGAAAACTTAAAAAACGGGAAAAAACTTTTTGTGAAAGTTTTTTCCCGTTTTTTATGATAATCGTATATTTTTTCTGAACCGAACAATAGAAACTAAAAATCAGGTGTAAACGTCTTTGTAGCCGAAGAGCGTTCCTGTATATATCCTTCAAAGCCGAGTCGTATCGCTTCTTTTACGACTGAGGCATACTCATAGGAGGTTATTTTTCTTGCGATTTCGTGATATTTATGCTTGTCAGCGAGAAAATCTGGAGTATACTGAGCCATGAGGGAAAGTCGTATTCCCTCAACAGGAACTGTGTTTGCTATATCGCAAAGAGCAGATATCGAGTCGTTTCGGTGAGATGGAAGAACGAGATGCCTTACTATAACGCCTTTTTTCATCATTCCGTCGGAGTCAAATTCCGCCTTTCCTGCGACAGCATACATTTCACAAAGTGCAGAGAGCGCTGTTTTCGGATAATCCTCGGCTGCGGAGTATTTTTTTGAAAGCTCCGGCGAGTGATATTTATAATCTGTGAGAAAAATATCAACCGTGCCGAGAAGAGAACGTATGGTTTGAGAGGTTTCGTAACCTCCCGTGTTCCATATAATCGGAACCGACAAGCCTCGCTCACGCGCAAGCGCCACTGTTTTTATGATGCTTGGAGTATAGTGCGTCGGTGATACAAGATTTATATTGTATGCACCCGACTTCTCAAGCGTCAGCATTTCGCAGGCGAGCGCTTCCGGCGAGTAGACGTAATCGGGAGAAGTTGGACTGCTTATTCTGTTGTTCTGGCAGTAGACGCAGCCGAGCGGACAATGCGTGAAAAAAATTGCGCCCGATCCCCTCTCGGCATCATCGTCTTTCCCATATCCGCTGACAGGCGGTTCTTCCCAACGGTGGAGCATTATTTTCGATACCGACATTTCATGCCCCGCTCCGCAGCGACCCGTTATTTCGTATCTGTTTATACCGCACGAACGGGGACAGATACGGCATGAAAGATATTCTTTATATATCATTTATTCGCCGTTTATTTATCACCTTTTATGAAGTGAGAGACCATACTGTACTTTAGATCCCAGAGTTTCTGCGAAAGATCAACATAATAATTGTGCGGATTTTCGAATCTTAATACTTCCGTCCACATTGTGGCAAGCTCGCGCTTGCAGTGATCTCGTATTTCGTCAAGCGGCGGCATATTATAAACAAGCTTTCCGGATCTGAAAATCGGAACAAGTACTTCGCGCGCTGTAAAATCGCAAAGAACGCGTCTCTTCCAAGTGTACTCCGGATCGAATATCTGAAGCGGTGCGGACTGGTCAATAGTCTCATCATGCATCATAATAAGGTCGGCTTCTGCTTTTCCGGTTTTGTTTGAGTAAAGTCTGAATAATTTTTTAAATCCGGGATTTGTGATTTTTGCGGCGTTCTCGCTTACTTTTATCTTTGGGATTATCTTTCCGTCGCGGTCCTCGACGGCGGCAAGCTTATAAACGCATCCGAATACCGCGTCGCTTTTTGCCGTAATAAGTCTTTCGCCGATGCCGAAAGCGTCGATAGAAGCGCCCTGTGACAAAAGCTCTGTTATGAGGTATTCGTCGAGCGCGTTCGAGACGATGATTTTGCAATCGGAAAGTCCTTCTTCATCAAGGATAGCTCTTACTTTTTTAGTAAGATAAGCAATATCTCCCGAGTCGATACGGATACCGCATTTTTTAAGTCCCATCGGCCAAAGAACATCCTTTACCGCGCGGATTGCGTTGTGTATTCCGGAACCCAGAACACTGTATGTATCGATAAGAAGAGTCGGATTATTCGGATAAAGTCTGCAATATGTCGCAAAAGCCTCATATTCGCTGTCGAACATCTGTACCCATGAATGAGCCATAGTTCCGCCGGCGGGAACACCGTAAAGTTTGTCCGAGAGGGTGCAGGCAGTACCTGTACATCCGCCGATATAAGCGGCGCGTGCGCCGTAAACTGCGGCATCCTCGCCGTGAGCGCGGCGGCTGCCGAATTCGGAGATAGGTCTGTCTCCCGCGGCACGAACCATTCGGGAAGCTTTTGTTGCGATAAGCGACTGGTGATTGAACGCGAGAAGGACATAAGTTTCGATAAGCTGAGCTTCAATGGCGGGAGCACGTACCGTAAGGATAGGCTCGCCGGGGAAGATTACAGTTCCCTCGGGAACAGCCCATATTTCTCCGGTGAATTCGAATTCAGAGAGATAGGTAAGAAACTCTTCGCTGAATATATTTTTAGCACGCAGAAAATCTATATCGTCTTTATTAAACCGAAGATTTTCGATATATCGGATTATTTGTTCAAGTCCTGCGGCAATAGCGTATCCGCCACCGTCGGGAACACGTCTGTAAAATACGTCGAAGTACGCGATTTTATCACGCATACCGCTTTCAAAGTAACCTCTGCCCATTGTAAGTTCGTAGAAATCGCAGAGAAGTGCAAGAGAGTATCCGTTTGTTTTCATATTCTTTTCCTCATTTGTTAAAATAGTCCCAAAAATGAAAGGACCTATACGGAGGGAGCCGTCCGTGCAATAGACCCTTACGCGCGTTTTTTATATAGATTTACGTTGAAGCCGTACTCAAAGCTCCTGCTTCAACACTAAGGTGGTTCTTGTAGCCCACGCTTCATCGGTGAGAGCGTCTATATCTATTTTTGCTTCTTCTGCCTTAACTTTTTCAAGTTCGGGCTGAGTACGCGGATGTTTCGGAGTAAACACTGTGCAGCAGTCGTCGAACGGAAGTATAGATGTTTCAAACGTGCCGATGGAGCGGGAAATCTTGATTATTTCTTCCTTATCCATTCCGATGAGAGGACGGAAAACGGGACGGTCAGCCGATTCTTCGGTGACGCACATAGCGCGCAGAGTCTGAGAAGCGACCTGTCCGAGGGATTCTCCCGTAACAAGTACGCCGCAGGAGTTTTCTTCCGCGCTTCTTGAGGCAAGACGCATCATAAAGCGTCTTAACAGAAGTGTAAAGTAGTCTTCGTCGCAGGTGTCACGCATCACTTCCTGTATGTGGGTAAGTGATATTACGTGAACTTTTATTTTTCCGCAGTATTCCGTAAGCTTAGAGGCAAGAGTCATGACTTTCTCTCGAGCCGCCTCGCTCGTATAAGGAAAGCTGTCAAAATGAACGCAGTCGACAGTCATGCCGCGCTTCATCATCATATATCCGGCGACGGGAGAGTCGATACCCCCTGAGAGAAGAAGAAGTCCTTTCCCGGCAGAGCCAAGGGGCATTCCTCCAGCACCGCTGTCCTGTCCCGCATGGATGTACGCGTGATTTTCGCGGACTTCAATGCGCACGACAACATCGGGATTTCTTAAATCGACTTTCATTTCAGGCATAACGTCGAGTATTGCCCCGCCTACTTCTCCGGAAAGTTCGGGGGAAGAAAGCGGAAATCTTTTGTCGCTTCTTTTAGCTTCGCATTTGAAAGTTTTGTATTTGGATAATTTTTCGGGAAGATAAGTTTTGGCAGTCGAGATGATATCTTCAAGCGTCTTTTTGCAAACTGCGGCTCGGCAAATACCTGCGAAGCCGAATACTTTACCTATCTGACTGTACATACGGTCAAGTGAGTTTTCTGCTTCTTCGTTATTTGGTTCGACATAAACTGTGCTTTGGTTGTATCTCACCGTGTAGCTGCCGATCATCGCGGCGCGGCGCTTTACCTCGCGGAGAAGCTGAGCTTCAAATGTGCATTTGTTAGTTCCTTTTAATACGATCTCTCCGTATTTACAGAGAATAACTTCATTCATTTTGTATCCCATATTTTATATGTCCGTTTCTGTTTATATGATTGATTTTATATATGATCTCAGCAAAATGGAGATATTCCATTCTAAAAAAGCATCCGTGGCAGTCTGATCGTTATCAGATGTGAAGTGTACGGAAAAATAAATGCTGTGTATAAAAAAGAGCTTCGAATTTAATGAATGCAAACTCTGTGCAACAAGTAATGTTTTCAACACGCTGTTCTTTACTTGGATTGAATTCGGGTACACAACAAGTTGAAAGAGCGGTTCGGATTTTTTCGGTTGCCGACAATGCAGGAGAAACAAAGGAGATTTGCGATCCGCGCGTTAAGGCGCGGATGACGTTCGCGCAGAACGTCAAGCAAAGCTCGGGTACACAACAAGTTGAAAGAGAAATCCGGATTTCTTCGGTTGTGTACAGTATACCATATTTCGGGCATTCTTGGAAGAGATAATTATGAAGAAATATATATTTTTTTGCTTTTTGTTTTTCCTCAAATTGCACATACATACTGCGCGGCCTTTACCGCGTGCCGCATTGGTTGAAACGAGCGAAAAAATGCATTAATGGGATAGCGTATCATCAGCTAAACGGCGTACAAAACTTATAAAGATGAAACAAAAGCATTAATTATCCGCGACGAAACTTCGTCGGGGGATATTTCGGGATGCCACTGAACTCCGAGAAAAAAATTCAGTTTTTCCATAAATACAGCTTCACAGATACCGTCAGAAGAAACAGCGCCGATTTCGCATTTTCCCGCAGTTTTTACCGACTGATGATGAAAACTGTTCACAATAGCCTCGCCGCACTCTGCAATTTCACGAAGTCTGCCTGAAAAAGAGACGGCGTGATGCGGATGCTCTCCCGCCGCATCCTCCGCATGTGCCGGGTAAGGCATATCCTGAAAGAGCGTTCCGCCGCACGCGACCGCCATTACCTGTATCCCGCGGCATATTCCGAGAACCGGACGGTTTGCGGAGATCAGCTTTTTCGTAAGTTCAATCTCAAAGTTATCACGTATCATATCAATATCCGTTGTTTCTTTTGCCATGGGCTCACCGTAAAAACGCGGATTGATATCTCCTCCTCCGGTTAAAATAAACCCGTCAAATGCAGATACGATAGAATTTATCGCATCTGCATTCAGTATTGGCGGGAGGATAATCGGTATAAGCTCGCAGCCGGCAATCCACGCGCCGTGCATAAGATATTCGACGTATCTTTTTTTCAAAAAATATTTTCCTCCCTCTGAGGATTCTGTAAACGCAACTTTTTTCATAAAACTCTCCTGCTGTATTCCGCATTCGCGTGATTTTTTGTTTGCTTAATATATATGTGCCATGCGTGCGCTTTAGGAGAGAGAAAAAAGCAAAAAATCAAAAAAGTGTCACTGCGGTAAATTTCTGCATATCCTTAAATGAAACAACAAAGGGGGAGGAATTTGTATGAGTGCAAATGAAAGAGGAACAGGATACCTGAGAGTCAGAGTGACTTCTGCAGGAGGTTCCCTTCCCGCTGAGGGAGCTATCGTAAAAATATATAACTATAATGAAGAGGGAGACGATGAGGCGGGGGATCTAATTTATTCGCTGCGAACCGGAAGCGGAGGACTTACGGAATCAGTCGAACTTCCTGCGCCTCCGGTGTCGGAAAGCTTTGAACCGGGAGGGGAGGTTCCGTATTCGCTTTACAACATATCGGTGACATATAGTGGATATTATCCGGTCGAGGGCGTGGGAGTTCCGATATTTGATGGGATAGTTGCCGTGCAGCCCGTTGATCTGATGCCTGTAAGCGAAGCCGAATCTATCGCGGGGGCGGAAAACGGCAGGATAATGCTTTATGAAACCCCGATAGTTCATTCTCTTGAAGACGGGGGAAGAGAGAATATATATGAGATCGCCGAAAGAGATGAGAAAAAAGACGATTTGCCGAGCGGGGAAGAATTATATACGGACAGAGGCGGAATGAGAAATGAAGGAATTCCCGAAGCTCCGAATTATGAATACAGAATCAATACGGATAAGGGAGGGGGAAGAAGATGAACGGAACTGAGACGCTTCTTCCGATAATACCCGAAACTATAACCGTACACCTCGGCAGACCTGATGAAAACGCGAGAAACGTTACTGTTCCGTTTTCGGACTACATAAAAAACGTCGCGTCGAGCGAGATATATCCGACATGGCCGGAGAATGCTATCCGCGCGAACATACTTGCGCAGATCACCTTCGCGCTTAATCGAATATATACAGAGTATTATAAAAGCCGCGGTTATAATTTTGATATAACAAATTCGACGTCAATAGATCAGTCATACGTATACGGAAGAGATATTTTTGAGAACATTTCGCAGATCGTAGATGAGATATTCAACGAGTACGTGAGGCGTCAGGGATCGGTCGAGCCGCTTTTTACACTATACTGCGACGGAATCAGAGTACAGTGTAACGGGCTCTCTCAGTGGGGAAGCGTGGAGCTTGCAAATGAGGGGTATACTCCGTATGAAATACTTCAATACTACTACGGAGACAATATAGATATAGTAAGAAACGCGCCGATCGCGGGAATAACCGAGTCTTATCCGGGAACTCCGCTTAGACTGGGGGATTTGAACGATTATGTGTATCTTATTCAGATAAGACTCAACCGCATATCAAAGAACTTTCCGAATATTCCGAAAATACCGAACGTGAACGGACTTTTTGAGGCGTCAACCGAAGACGCCGTGCGAGCTTTTCAACGGCAGTTCGGACTTACGGATGACGGGGTGGTCGGACGCGCTACATGGTATGCTATAGAAAGAATTTACGGAGCTGTAAAGAGTCTTGCGGATCTTAATTCAGAGGGAGTTCCCATTGAAGACGTTACGCTTGTGCTCGGAGAAGAGCTGAGAGAGGGAGAGAGTGGGATAGGAGTACGCGAACTTCAATACTTCCTGTCTTTTATTTCAAACTTCAACAATTCTGTCAGAGCCGTCGATGTTGACGGGATATTCGGTCCGAGAACGAAAGCTTCCGTCGAGGATTTCCAGTATGACAGCGAGCTTCCGGTCACAGGCGTTGTCGATCAGACGACATGGGAGACGATACTGCGAACGTATAAATCTTTACTCGGTTCTCTTCCGGAGGATTATTTTATCGCAAATACCGTACCGTATCCCGGAACGCCGCTCAGAATCGGATCAAGAGGAGATTATGTTTCATATCTTCAAACATATCTTAATCGTATATCCGATGTGTATACAGAAATACCGAAACTTAATGTTGACGGGATATTCGGAAACGCTACGTTTAACGCAGTAAGAGCATATCAAAGAATAATGGGACTGCCTGAAACGGGAGTCGTCGGAGCGCTCACATGGAATTCGATAGCCGATACTTACAGAAGCATAACGGAGGGTGACTTCGGCTCTTCCACTCAGTACGGAGGAAACGTTCCGGGATGAAATCGATTCAGATATACCGCTAAGGAGGTAAACGTGTTTATTGATATTTCGGATGAAGAAAAGAGAACGAGGAATCTTCAAATGATGCTGAGGTATCTTTCGATTGCGCTGTCAGAACCCGGACTTGAAGTGTTTGTTAGCGGGGTATTCGGAAATGAGAGCGAGAATGCCGTAAAATACTATCAGCAGACGAGAGGACTTCCCGTGACGGGAATAGTTGATCTTGAAACATGGGACAGCATCGCAAATGAATATAAATATGAATTAGCTCTGCGCTCTGAAGTGAAAGTTTACCCGACGACAGCCGCAAACAATTTTCAGACATCCCCGGGTGAAAGAAGCGATACGGTACTTATTTTACAACTTATGTTAAACGCGCTTGAATTTCATTACGGATGCCGAAAGGTAAGATTGTCGGGAACATACGGATTAGAGACGGTGGAAGCGGTTAGATGCTTTCAGAAGAAAAACGGACTTGACGAGACCGGAGTCGCCGACCGCAGAACATGGCAGAAGATATCCGAAGAATACAACGCGCTGTATTTCGACTGAGAAGAAAGAAACCGCTTCCCGCTTTGCACAGAAAACGGGAAACGGTTTTCTTATATGCGGCAAACTATACTTTACAATGACTGAATTATGCGTAAAAAAATGCCATATAATATCGTATAGAATTATGCGGGGATTATGCAAAAAGACTTCGGAGGGTATTATTTTGAATATAGGATTTACAAAAAAAGCTCAGAACGCCTTAAACCGCGCGCTTTATATAGCGTCTGAAATGGGGCATACTTGCATCGGAAGCGAACATCTTCTGCTTGGGCTTTTGTCGGAAAAAGACGGGATTGCGGAACGGGTGCTGGAAGAAAGAGGAGTAAGCTACGAAAAAACGAGACAGATTATAGAGGACAGCGTGGGACTCGGAATACCGACCGATCTCTCGCCGTCTGAGATCACACCGAGGACAAAGAGAATAATCGAAGCCTCGGCAACAATAGCTGTCGGAATGGGACACGGTTACGTGGGAACAGAGCATCTTCTTATTGCAACATGTGAAGAGGGTGATTCTTTTGCGGTGCGGCTTATAACAGAACAGGGAGCTTCTCCTGCCGATATAAGAAGCGATATTACATCATACTTCGGAAGCCCGGAGAAAAACGATCCGCACGGAAACCGTAAAAAGCAGGACGACGGAATGAAAGAAACCCCGAATCTCGGCAAATACGGCAGAAATCTCTGTAAAATGGCAAGGGAAGGAAAACTTGATCCGATAATCGGGAGAGGTGAGGAGACGGACCGCGTGATACAGATTCTCTCAAGAAGAACGAAAAACAATCCGTGCCTTATCGGGGAACCGGGAGTCGGAAAAACTGCGGTAGTTGAGGGGCTGGCGCAGCGCATAGCCGACGGTAGCGTTCCCGACACTCTCCGAGGAAAGACAATAATAACCTTAGATATTTCATCAATGGTCGCGGGATCGAAATACAGGGGAGAATTTGAGGAACGAATGAAAGGGGTTTTGGATGAAGTGAGAAAGACCCCGTCCGTGATACTTTTTATTGATGAGATACACACGATAATCGGAGCGGGAGGAGCGGAGGGCGCGGTCGATGCCGCGAATATATTAAAGCCGTCTCTGGCGCGCGGAGAGATACAGGTGATAGGCGCAACGACTATCGACGAATACAGAAAGCATATCGAAAAAGACGCGGCTCTCGAGAGAAGATTTCAGTCGGTGACGGTTGGGGAACCTACTCCCGACGAAGCCGAAAAAATACTTTACGGACTTCGTGACAAATACGAAGCGCACCATAAGCTGAAAATATCGGACGAAGCGATAAAAGCGGCTGTATCCTTATCCGTGCGGTATATCGGAGACAGGTATCTTCCCGATAAAGCGATAGATCTTATCGATGAAGCGGCGAGTAAGAAGAGGATATCTCTTTTCACGCCGACGAACGATATGAGAGAGCTTGAAGCGAAGCTTAAATCGGTAAACGCCGAGAAAGAAGAGGCGATCCTTTCTGAAGATTACGAGGGCGCCGCGAAGCTGAGAGATGAAGAAAGAAAGCTAGTGTGCGAGATCGGCGAAAAAAAAGAAAATAATTCGCCGAAAAGTTCCGATTTGGTTGAAATAACTGAAGACGATATAGCCGATATTGTGAAAAGCTGGACCGGTATTCCCGTAAAAAAGCTTGCCGAAGAAGAAGAGGAGAAACTTTTACACCTTGAGGAAATATTGAAAGAGCGCGTCATAGGACAGGATGAAGCGGTTGCGGCGGTATCGCGTGCAATAAGACGCGGAAGAGTGGGATTGAAAGACCCTCGCCGCCCGACGGGATCGTTTATATTTCTCGGCCCGACGGGAGTCGGGAAAACGGAGCTTTCAAAAGCGCTTGCGGGAGTCATGTTCGGAGATGAAAACTCTGTGATACGGGTTGATATGTCGGAATACATGGAAAAGCACAGCAGTTCAAAAATGATAGGCTCTCCACCCGGATACGTGGGCTATGAGGAGGGAGGACAACTGACAGAAAAGGTACGAAGAAGACCTTATTCGGTGGTACTGTTTGACGAGATAGAGAAAGCTCATCCGGACGTGTTCAATATACTTTTGCAAATACTTGAGGACGGGATACTGACCGACGCGCAGGGAAGAAAGATAGATTTCAAGAACACTGTGATAATTATGACCTCAAACGTCGGCGCGTCTGAAATAAGCGATACCCATAAAGCCGGATTTGCGGGAGATGAATCAAAAAAAGATGAAAAAGAGAGAGTAGTCGCTCTTGCAAAAGACGCGCTGAAGCGCACGTTCAAACCGGAATTTCTGAACCGTGTTGACGAGACGATATTTTTTGATAGGCTTTCTGATGAGGATATAAAGAAGATAGCTGACAAAATGCTGTCGGAGGTTGCCAAAAGGGCAAAAGAGCTTGGAATAAGAGCAACGTTTTCGGATGAAGTGACTGCGTATATTGCAAAATCCGGATTTGACCCGCGTTACGGCGCAAGACCTCTCAGACGTGCCGTGACAAGACAGATAGAAGATTCGTTCTCGGAAGCTATCCTGTCGGGTAAAATAAAACCGGGTGATTTTGTCGAATGTGTGATGAAAGACGGACAAATCTCATATCAAACTGAAAAGATTTAACGCAAAAAACAGCGAATGCCGTCCTCAAATAGAGACGGACCCGCTGTTTTTTTGCGTGAACTGATTTATAACGTTATACGATTTAAGCGCAAGTCAACTCTCGCACGAAAAATGTATATTTCCTACGGTTGAAAATTTTACAATAAAAAAGTATACCTGAAAATGTAATGTACACTTATATAAGCGAATCGATAACATCCGACATTGTGTAGAATCCGGATTTTTTATCCGCTATAAAAACCGCAGCCTTAATCGCCCCCGTGGCAAAAAGAGAACGACTTCCCGCGCTGTGCGAGAGAGTTATCACTTCGTCGTTTCCCGCGAATATTACGGAATGTTCTCCGACGATCGTTCCGCCGCGGATACTTGAGATACCGATCTCGGAAGAAACTCTCTCTCGGCGCACGCCTTGACGGTCGAATACGTATTCGGAGTCGATCCCCGCAGCTTCACGAGCAGAGCGAGCCGCGTCCGCGAGCATGAGAGCCGTTCCGCTCGGAGCGTCTTTTTTGTTTCTGTGATGAGCCTCCACTATCTCTATGTCAAAATCCTCCCCAAGCGCGGCGGCGGTGCGGCGCACAAGTTCTGTGAGAAGATTTATTCCGAGAGACATATTGCGTGATTTGATGACCGCAGTTTTCCGCGCGGCGCGTGCGATAATTTCTTCTTCATCGTCTGTGTGTCCGGTAGTGCATATCACAACGGGAATACCGGCGTTTACGGCGTAAGAGGCAACATCTTTTACCGTGTTGTGAAAAGAGCAGTCAATTATTACATCGGCTGATTCTGTTATCTTGTCAAATGAGTCGTATATCGGATAACTTCTGTCAGCGTGTTTTTTATCTATTCCGCAGATAATTTCGCAGTCGTCTCGCTCTGAGACAATATCCGATATCGCCGTGCAGAGTTTTCCGCACGCGCCCGATAATATTATTTTTATTTTATTCATTTTGCTATACACCCGTTTTACTATACATCCGTTTTATTATACATTCGTTTGTTTTTCTTTTGATTGTCAGCGTAGAGAGCCGGAAATATCAAGTCCTCACCGCGGCACGTCGCATTCATCTGAGAAAATTATAAAACTCCCGCTTTCTTCAGCGATGATATAAGTTTGGCGCGGTTAGATGGCTCCATTTCACATAGCGGAAGCCGCATCGTACCGCCGCAGAGCCCGAGAAGCTCGCACGCTGTTTTTACCGGAACGGGGTTGACTTCGCAGAATAGGGCAGAGACGAGATCAAGATATTTTAACTGTAATCCGCGAGAGCCGGAGATATCTCCCTCAAAGAATTTTTCGCATATGTCATGGGTCTCTTTCGGAAGTATGTTTGAAAGAACCGATATCACTCCGCGTCCTCCCAGAGAGAGGATAGGAACTATCTGATCGTCGTTTCCGCTGTATACAGCAAGGGAATCCGAGAGTTCAGCCGCAATTTCGGCAACGTGAGAAATATTTCCCGACGCTTCCTTTACGGCGACTATCCTTTCATGTTTAGCAAGTTCCCTGTAAACGGGCATTGTTATGTTTACGCCGGTTCTGGATGGAACATTATATAAGATTATCGGTTTGCGCACAGCGTCGGCGGTCGATAGAAAACTTTTTATAAGCCCAAGCGGCGTAGCTTTGTTGTAGTACGGTGTTACGAGTAAAAGCGCGTCTGCTCCGACGTCGCAGGCGTATTTTGAAAGAGAATTTGCATAGTCGATATCATTCGAACCCGTTCCGGCAATGACAGGCACACGTCCCGCGATGTGTTCAACGGCAAAACGTATGCATTCCCGATGCTCGCGGTCGGAAAGAGTCGAGCCTTCACCGGTAGTTCCGCAGATAACGAGAGCGTCGATACCCGAGTTTATTTGTAAATCAATAAGTTTTGCGAATGTGTTGTAGTCGACAGCTCCGTTTTCATAAAAAGGTGTGACAAGAGCAGTGGCGGCGCCTGTGAAAATAATGTCTTTTTCGAATTTGCCCATAGTGTTCCTCCGTTTTACTGTAATACTTTTTACAAAAAATCACCGATAAAAATAAAAACCGGTTGAAAACCGGCTGTCTGTGTTATATAATATAGTCATGCGGTAATTCCGTCGGAATATAGGCACGAAAAACACAGATAGCCCTCCATCGAGACCAATTTCTTCGATGACAGTCTGTCCCCTGTTCGGAGAACAGCCCAGATACCGCGTTCATCATTCGCGTTATCTTCGGCGCCCCTCGCCTTTGTTCATACGGTTTAGCCATGCCGGACGATGAAATCCACTGCCGTACGCTACTTATCGGAAGCGCTCCTCTATCACATTTTATGCGGAATGTTTTTTACCCGTTCCGCTTTCCTATATCATAACATACGGCTTTTCTTTTGTCAATCTTTTTTTATACATTTTTTAGTATATTTATTTACTTTTTTGATGCAAATGATACAGTATAACTTGAAATAAAGAGTATCGTCTGCCGCGCAGCTTTTTCAAGCGTTTTGCGCGAAAAATACATCGGAGATTTTATGATAAAAAACGAACTCCCGCCGACCGAGCTTCGACTGTCGGATTTTAACTATGACCTTCCGGAGGACAGGATAGCTCAAACTCCGATCGAACCGAGAGACTCGTCGAGACTTATGATTCTTGACCGTGAAAGCGGTGATATCGAGCATAAGATATTTCATGATATAATAGATTACGTTAATCCGGAAGATGTTCTTGTAGTCAACGATACGAGAGTTATACCTGCAAGAATAATCGGACACAGAAAATACAGATATGACGCGGAACGCGGTGAGAGAGTACTGACAGACTCGACGGCGCCGGTTGAGCTTCTTCTTCTTAAGCAGAGGGAAAACGACGTGTGGGAGACTCTTGCAGGTCCCGGAAAAAGAGCAAAGCCGGGAGATATAATAGAGTTCGGAGACGGAGTGCTTGAGGCTCACGTCGAATCGGTGATCGAAGGCGGGTGCCGCACTGTAAAGCTGATTGTAAAAAAAGACG
>CAKSJC010000018.1 GCA_934462885.1 uncultured Eubacteriales bacterium
TTATAGTAGCGGTATGCATAGTTCTTGGCAAGTTCTTTGGATTTGCGGCAAAGGTAAACAAAAGAACTGCTCTAAAAGTGGGTCGAAAAAGCCTAAAGGAAGAATTGCTCTATGCATTCCACGTAATATTCCATCCGTTTGACGGTTTCTGGGATCTAAAGCATGAGCAGAGAGGTTCGGTGAGAAGCGCTTTTGTTATCCTTCTTACTACGGTACTCGTATACTTCTACAACACCATAGGTCAAGGATATATCTTCAATCCGAGACCGTCGTCAACGTTCAATATCATGAGCGCAATAACAGCTGTTGTTGCACCGCTTCTTCTGTGGGTAGTTGCAAACTGGTGCCTGACAACGCTCTTTGAGGGTGAAGGAAGCATGAAGGATATATTCATAGCAGCTTGCTACTGCTTAACGCCTCTTGCACTTCTCATATTCCCCGTAACCCTTATATCAAACATTCTCACGGCAAGTGAGGGCGGTATCATTTCAATGGTTCAGACCATTGCGTATATTTGGATGGGACTGTTACTATTCTGCGCGATGATGATAACACACGACTATTCGGTTGGAAAGAATATTATTACCTGCGTTGCAACAGTTGTGGGTATGGCGTTCATCATGTTCATAGGAATACTGTTCTCCAGCCTAATGGGAAAAATCATAAGCTTCGTCACAAACATTATAGTAGAAATAAACTATCGTCTGTAAACAGAGAAGGAGAAAAGATATGTATACAAAACGCGTAATATCAGCATTTCTGACTCTGCTTATGCTTCTCGGTTCTCTTACGGTGGCAGTTGACGCCGCATGGGCTGATAAGGTGGATGAAGAAGGAGATCCCATTATTAATTACCTCGGTGAAGCGTACTCTTCTCCGGAAGATAAGCTTGCCGACATGAAAATGGTTAAAGAACAGAACGGATACCAGCTTTGGTTTGAGGAATTTACAGGCGAAATTGCCTGGAGAAACACCGAAACGGGACAGATACTCTTCTCTAACCCTTGGGATGTTGCTTCCAATTACCAGGCAGTATCAGATTCGACAAAGCAGAAGCTATTGTCTCAGCTTATTATCACGTACCTTGATAATAACGTAACAAAGACAATGAACAGCTACACGGAAGCTGCTCTCAGAGGTCAGATTACACTTAAAAATATCAAAAACGGTATCCGTGTGGAATATACTCTCGGAGAAGAAGCCGTAACACGTCTTGTTCCCCGCGTGATCCGCAAAGACCGTTTTGAAGACCTTATTCTTGCAAACATTGACTCCGAATGGGAATGGCAGAAAGTTTGGTCGTACTACTCGCTTAAAGATAAGGACGACCCTGAACTTACAGAAAAGGGTATCGCCGTCATGATGGCACAGTTCCCGATCACTCAGACAATGCCGGTTTATGTCTGCGCCACAGATATTACGGCGCGTGAGCTTCGTGAACTTGAAGGCTTCATTAAGCAGTTCTGCCCGAACTACACTTACGAAGAACTTGACTATGACCACGATCTTACCGGATATACCGGAAACGACGCAGCTCCGCCGCGTTTCAGGATGAGTCTTGAGTACGTTATAAACGAAAGCGGACTTGAAGTAAGACTTCCGGCAAACGGTATCGAGTTCGACTCAAGCGCATATCAGCTGCAAACCGTAACAATGCTTCCCTACTGGGGAGCCGGTAGCAATGAATATACGGGCTACACCGTAGTTCCCGACGGATCCGGTACACTTATCAGATTCGAAGACTTTATCGGAAAAGCGGTAAACATTTCCGGCAACATATACGGCTCAGACTATGCGTACCACGAGATTACGGGTCAGCATGCTGAAGTTATGAGAATGCCGTACTACGGTATCGTTACAAATTACAATAAAAAATATCCCATTACGGTTCCGAAGGCAACTGAGGAAAAGAACGACGAGCCGGAGTATGACGAGAACGGTCAGCTTATCGAGAAGAAGGAAAAAGAACCCGATCCCGTAACCGAAGCTGCTCTTGCCGCTATCGAGAAACCGGATGGTATCTACTGTAATAACGGATTCCTCGCAATAATCACAGAGGGTGACTCGCTTGCGTCCCTTATGGCGGAATGCGGCGGTACGCTGCACCCGTATAATACCGTATACGCAAGCTTTACTCCGCGTCCGTCAGACGAATATAACCTTGCAGATTCGATCTCCGTAAGCGGAAATGCAACTTGGACGGTTACATCGGACAGACGTTATACAGGAAGCTATAAAATACAGTATATCATGCTCACCGATGAGAAAATCGCCG
This sequence comes from uncultured Eubacteriales bacterium, assembly GCA_934462885.1. GTDB lineage: Bacteria > Bacillota > Clostridia > Oscillospirales > CAG-272 > UMGS1696. The sequence continues at coordinate 2,276 of CAKSJC010000018.1, forward strand.
AAGAAAAAAATGTCGACGATTATTATAAAGCAGAATGGACAGGTATGGCGACGGCTTACCGCGATTATATGACAAAGCGCGGAGATATCGCTAAACTTGAAAATACAGAAGAAGACATTCCGCTTTATATCGAGACTTTCGGTTCAATGACAACAACAGAAAGAAAGTTTTCATTCCCTGTATCGGTTGAAAAGCCTCTTACAACTTTTGAAGATATCAAAACAATGTATGAAGAGTTTACAGCACTCGGTATCAATAATATAAACTTTAAGTTGACAGGATACGCAAACGGAGGACTTTATCCGACAGTTCCCTATAAGCTCTCATGGTCAGATGTGGTAGGCGGTGACGATGGCTTTGCAGACATTGCAAGCTACGCCGCAGAAAACGGATTCTCTATCTATCCGGACTTTGACTTTGCTTATGCATTTACCGATAAAATAGGTGATGGCTTCAGCATGAAGAGTCATGCTGTGAGAACTATCGACAATCGTTATACGACGAAGAGAACCTATGACCCGGCAATGCAGGCGTTCGATACTAACGGCGGCGTTGCAGTTTCCGCCTCGGTATTTGAATATCTGTATGACAAGTTCGGACCGAACTACAAGGAATACGGCAACAGCGCAATCTCCGTCGGAACTCTCGGAACCGACCTTAACTCAGACTTCGATGAGGATGAACCGTACCATCGCGAGGACAGCAAGGAGTTTACAATAGATCTTCTCGAAAGGCTTGACAGTGACTACGACAGCATCATGATTGAAGGCGGAAACGCTTACGCTGTTAAGTACGCGGACGTTATCCTGAACGCATCCCTTTCATCTTCAAGTTATGTTAAGGCAAGCGAGTCTATCCCGTTCCTCGGAATGGTATATCACGGCTCCAAGGTGTTCACAGGCTCTGCCACTAATATGGAGGGAGATATCAATGAAGCTATTCTTCGTGCGATAGAAAACGGCGCGTCGATGTACTTCACTCTTTCTTACCGTAATACGAGCCTTCTTAAAGATGACTTTTTACTCAGAAAGTACTACTCTGTTGCGTATGACATTTGGAAAGATGACCTTGTCAAATATTATACAATTCTGAATGATGCTCTTCGTGATCTCCAGACTTCTTACATCGTGGATCATGAGTTCCTTGAAGCAAACCGCATTCCCGACGCAGACGAAGTTGAGGCTGACCGTCTCGCAGCAGAAAAGGCTATTGCAGACGCAAAAGCTGCGGCTGATGCTGCACGAGAAAAGGAAGAGCGAGCAAGAAGGCTTGCCGAAAGACTTGCCCGTCAGCAGGGAATCACTTTAGGAACAACGGACTACAACGAGGACAATGATATCCTCATAGAGGATAACATAGATGAAAGTAAGATTACCGAATTCGTGCTTGATAAATACAAGACGGAAAGCGGTACGGTCGTTCGCGTTGAATATGAAGGCGGAGTAACCTTCATCTTAAACTACAACTCCTTCGACGTTACAGTTGAATATGATGGCGTAACATACGATATCGGTTCGCTTAACTTCGTAAGAATAGACTAAAGAAAGGGGAGTGCAAAATGAATTCAAATGTTGAAGTAAAGGGTGCAAAAGCTCAGACAGTAAAGCCTTCTGCTCCCAAGAAAAAGAAAAAACGCGGTGCTTCCCTTGATGTAAGAAAGGCGAGAGCCGGATGGCTGTTCATACTTCCGTTCCTGATCGGTTTCGCGCTTATTTACCTTCCGATTATATATGATTCGATTAAATACTCCTTCCACGAGATAGATATTCTCGTGGGAGGCGGATTCGAGCTTTCGTTTGTCGGTTGGAAGAACTATTCGGACGCACTGTTCGTTGATACGTCGTTCGTAAAAACTCTTGTAACAGGCCTTCAGCAGCTCGTGCTTGATATTCCTTCTATTGTACTCTTCTCTCTGTTCGTTGCAATCATTCTGAACCAAAAAATTGCCGGACGTGCAGCGTTCCGTGCGATATTCTTTATCCCTGTTATCTTAACGACAGGTCTTATAAGCGATATCGATAAGTCGAATTCACTGTCGTCTTACATGGAAAGCACAGCCGGTATCGACAACGGTTCGGGACAGACGTCGACTGCGGCGCAGATAGTATCGGTAATGGATATACAGGCATTGTTCCAAAACATGATGGTTGGTAATGAAATCGTCGTGTATGTCGTTAACTTGGTTAACAACATATTCAATATCGTAAATCGCTGCGGTGTACAGATGCTGATATTCCTCTCCGGACTTCAGTCTATCTCTCCCGCGATATACGAGTCATGCTCAATCGACGGCGCATCAGGATGGGAAACTTTCTGGAAGATCACGCTTCCTATGGTAAGCCCAATGATTCTCGTAAATACGATATATACGATCATCGATGCGTTTACATCGGCAGATAACCAGGTGATGCGCTATATCTCATCCGTATATGAAAAAGCAGACGGTAACGTACTCAGCTCTGCGATGTCTTGGATGTACTTCCTCATTGTAATCCTCATCATTGCACTTGTTGCGGCAATACTTAGCGCATTCGTATTCTATCAGAGAAGAGACTGAGGAGGAAGGAGGTACATAAATGAATAACACAGAATCGACCCCGAAGGTCAAAAAAGAAACAAAAAATAAAATAAGAGTCGAGTTTGATGACCGTACACCTCTCCTTGAGAGACTTCGTGCAAAGCTTATCAACCTCTACACTCTCAAAAGAATAGTTTGGTATCTCTTCAGATTCCTTCTCCTTCTCGGAATATCTTACGTAATTCTCTTCCCGTTCTTTTCAAAGATTTCTTCATCGTTCATGTCTCCCGAGGATTTGGTAGACGTTACGGTAAGACTTGTTCCGAAGCACCCCAATTTGGATATCTATAAAGCGATAATCAAGGACAACGGTTATTTTACAGCACTTTTGAATACTTTCGTCCTTTCGCTTTCATGCGGTCTTATACAGACTCTCGTGTGCTGCTTCATAGCATACGGTTTCGCAAAGTTCAAGTTCAAAGGTAATAACATCCTCTTTATGTGTGTTATCTTTACGATGGTCGTTCCGCATACTACGCTTCAGCTTTCGCTGTTCATGAAGTTCAGATATTTCGATATTCTCGGAATAACGAACCTCCTGGGCGGCGGCGTCTGGGACTGGTTGAATATCTTCTCGGGAACGAAGCTTGACGGTACGACATCGATAAACCTCATCAACTCGAACTGGCCGCTCTACATCCTCTCTCTGACGGGACTTGCGTACAAGAACGGACTCTACATTTTCATGCTTCGTCAGTTCTTCCGCGGACTTCCCGACGAGATTGAAGAATCCGCTTACCTCGACGGCTCAGGCGTGTTCAGAACCTTTGTAAGTATCATTCTTCCTTTGTCGATGACGATGATGATTACGGTATTCATGTTCGCGTTCTGCTGGCAGTGGACTGATAACTTCTACACGAAGTTGTTCTACACTACATCGGGACCGAAGCTTCTTAAGGATATAATCAAAATTCCAAAGTCGCTCGATACGAATTATGCAGGTCAGTCGCTGTATTCGTCGGCAATAACGAATACTTGCGGTATACTGATAATGGCTCCGCTTATTATACTTTACCTCTTCGGTCAGAAGTATATCGTTCAGGGTATCGAACGTTCCGGTATAACAGGCTGACGATTTAAACCTAAATCGAAATTTTAACTAAAACAAAACACCCCGCGGAATACGATATTTCCGCGGGGCGTTTTTTGATATTTAAGGAAAGCTAAGAAGAAGTGAACGCTAAACAGAAAAAAGGAAAACTGTCGGGGAAAAACGCAGGAGCTTGTTTCGAGAGCTGGCTGCGTTTTTTGTATTTAAGAATATTGAACTAGCAAGGAATCAGTTTTGGGCGAGGTTTTCAACGTATTCTTCAAGACATAAACCCGAGTCATGAATCTTCTTGGCGTGATATCTGCCCACGTAACGGTAATGCCACGGTTCGAATTGGATGCTCGTGATGTCCGTTTTGTCTTTCGGAAAACGGAGAATGAATCCGAACTTCCATGCGTTTTCAGTGAGCCATTCATATTCCGCTGTGTATTCAAAATCCGTGGTGAAAGTTCCGAGAGTGTCCATATCCACCGCAAGTCCCGTTTGATGCTCGCTCGTTCCGGGGCGCGTGGAGTAGGTTAAGACAATCGCTTCGGCTTCTTCTCTTGTCAGAGAAGGGTCGCGTGCCATTTCGTTCGCCGTATAGTTTTCAAACAGGGTGTTCTGGTAAGTGTAAGTTCTGAATCCGCTGTAAACAGCCATATCGTAGTATCCGACCGAGTGCATTTCCATGTAGAGCGCTTCAAGAGCCATGGCAGCATTTTTGCGCAGCTGCTGAGTCTTGCGTGCGGTGCTTGTGTATTTCACATCCATGAGATCGTTCGGAACGTCACTCTCTGTCAGCGTGTGCGTGGTATTAACCAGAATGAGATAAGCGTCGCGATCCGATTCGGGGTTCATGTACTTTTCATAATCGGAGAGATCGTTTACAAATCCGAGATCAGCCGGATCAATACTGTCCCCGGAATTTCCTGTATCCGTTATTTCACCGATATCAGTGTCCTCGGGTAGAGGGGATATAATGTCCGGCGGCTTGAGCTTAAGCGAAACATTAAGATAAATTGTATTTTTATCGGTAGAGTTTTCATTGTCTTTAATTTTTGAAATTCTGACCTCAGTGTTATTTTTTGAAATATCAACTGACAAACCGTTCATGTAGTTCTCAATAAATGATGATGAAACCCATACCTCAGAGCCGTCAAGCTTATTCGGGATGTCGAGAGACACATTTTGATCGTTAATTATGACAGTGTTTCCGTCGGTGAGAAACGTCACATAATCTTCGTTTCCGTCTCCCGCAGAGGTGGGGGGAATTTTCGCAGACGGCAGAATAAATTTCATTTGATCAGCGCTTCCGCTTTCAGCCATTCCCACGTAATCGGATATGTCGTTAAAACAGATATATAAAATATTTCCGCTTAAACATTTCGAAACGGGAGCTTCACGCTTTTTTTCACCGCCGAAGTAGTATGTTACAGTTCCTGAATCCGGCGTTTTGTGCGGAGTTCTCTTGAAAACGAAAATAAATATCCCTCCTGCAATAAGAAGGAGCATTAAAAGAATTACAAGAAAGAAAACAAATCTTCCGGCGAATATTTTTGCGTTTTTTTGGCGCATTTTCTTTTTCCGCTCTTCCGCAAGACGTTTTTCGCGACGGATACGGTCTATTTCAGCCTGACGGCGAGCCGTTTCCATTTCACGCCGCTTTTTCATGTAAGCTTCATGACGTGCACGCTCTTCCGGAGTGGGAGAGGACATTCTGTTTCTTCTGTCTCTGTTCGGCGGTCTGTAACCATTGTTCATAAAACAGCCTCTTTTTCTCTTCTCTTATTTTGTTTCAATAACTGTAAAATACGGGCTTTCCGGGGAGTTTATCATCCTGATCTGAGCGATGCTGTATTTGTATCGGGAAAGAGTTGAAAAGTACTCCGCAAGCTCCGCGCCTTCAGCCGCACCTTCCGGATGCCCCGGATAAACGGCAACGAGAAGAACAGCGTCGTTGCCGAGCATTTCAATAGCTGAAGCCACAGCAGGGAGAGTAGTCGTGCGCCTTGTTGTGAGCGACTTGTTTCCGGCGCCCGGGAGGTAACCGAGATTGAACATTCCGGCTTTTATCTTTCCGCGGATAAATTCGCTTGCCCTATCGTGGGAGGCATGGATAAGCATCCAGTTGTCGGGACATGAGTTTGAACGAAGGTTTTTTTCGGTAGAGAGAAGAGCTTTTTCCTGAATATCAAACGCATAGACAAAGCCGTTTTCGCAGACTGTCTGCGAAAGAAAAACAGTGTCATAACCGTTGCCCATCGTAAAATCGACAGCTACGTCTCCTTTTCCGAGGTGAGCAAGGATAAATTTTTTTTGTAATCCTAAAAGATCTAACATTTTTATTCCTTTCAGGAGCGATATGAGCGTCGCCGCAAAATTTGTACGCCTGCGGCGAATTTCGTTTTACGATTTTCGTTATTTCCCGGACGCCATATCGACGGCGAGGTCAAAAGCCTTGAGGTTAACTTCAAGAGCCTTTTCGGGAACGGAAGCCGCCACCGCATCGCGGAGTATCTTGTGATCGAAGCCGAGAACGTCGGCTGCGTATCCTATGAGCGCAACGTTCGACGCTTTTTGATTTCCCGCTTTTTCTGCAATGGAGAGCGCGTTGATCGGACGTATATCAACTCCGAGCGCCTTTATGTCGTCTACGATGTCCGAGGGATACACGGCAGCTCCGGTGATAACCGGCATGGGGTTGATTTCCTGTATCGAAGTCACGATAACGCCGCCGTTCTTTAGGTTCGGAAGCCAGCGCGCCGCTTCGAGAAGTTCAAAACTGAGGATAACGTCAGCGTCGCCTTTTCCGATAACGGGAGAGTATACCTCGTCTCCAAAGCGAACGTAAGTAACGACAGAGCCGCCTCGCTGAGACATTCCGTGAACTTCGGAAACCTTAACGTCGCATCCGCTGTCCATAGCGGCTTTGCCGAGAACCTTAGAAGCAAGAAGAGAACCCTGTCCGCCGACTCCGACTATCATTATATTTTTAGACATTTTAATGCCTGCCTTTCGTTATTGCTTGATTTTTTTGACGATAATATATTATACATTCGTTTTTGATAAACGTGCGCGGCTTAGAGCGCGCCGAACTTGCACATCTGTGAACAAAGTCCGCAGCCTACGCACATCGATTCGTCAATTTTTGCTTTTTTGCCGACTATAGAGATGCATGGACATCCTATCTTCATGCATGAACGGCAGCCAACGCATTTTTCGGAGTTCACGGCAATCGGGGGATTTTTCTTAACTCCTTTTAAGAGCGCGCACGGACGACGGCAGATGATAACGGAAGCGCAGTCAGCTGAGGTTTCTTCTTTTATTACCTTTTCGAGAGCTGAGAGATCGGCGGGGTCGACTACGCGGATATGTTCTCCGGCAATTCCAAGGGAAGCGCATATATCCTCAAGACAGAGATTCGGAGCGGGAGTTCCCATAAGAGTTTTTCCCGTTAGCGGGTTATCCTGATGTCCCGTCATGCCGGTTATGCTGTTGTCGAGGATGAGATTTGTCGTGTTTCCGCCGTTATAAACGACGTTTACAAGACCTGTTAGACCGCTGTGCATGAATGTCGAGTCGCCGATGACGGAAACGTACTTGTCCTCTTCGCCTCTTACTTTGCACGTGCCGTGCAGGGAAGAAATAGACGCTCCCATGCAGTATACGGAGTCAATGGCGGATAGCGGAGCTACCGCACCGAGAGTGTAGCAGCCGATATCACCCGAAACTCTGAGTTTGAGTTTGGAGAGAGTATAGAATACTCCGCGGTGAGGACATCCCGGACAAAGAACGGGAGGACGCGGCGGGATAGGGGTTCCGAGTTCGCAGTAAGAAGGTTCGACGCCGAGAAGCTTTTCACGGAGAAGCTCTTCAGAGTATTCGTCGCAGAGCGGAAGAACGTCTTTTCCCGTAACTTTGATTCCAAGCGCTTTGCAGTGATTTTCGATAATGGGGTCAAGCTCTTCTATAACGATCACCGTCTTGTGAGCGGCTGCAAAATCTTTTATAAGCTTACTCGGAAGAGGATTGAGCAAGCCGAGCTTTATGTATGAAGCATTCTTTCCGAATGTTTCTTTCGCGTAGTTGTAGCAGTTTCCTGCCGTTATAATGCCGATATCGCTTCCGTTTTCCTCAACGGTATTGAGCGGGCAGTTTTCAGCGTATTCCGCAAGAGAAGCGAGGTGTTCTTCAACAACGTAGTGACGCTTTTTAGCGTTAGCAGGCATCATGACGTGTTTTGCGGCGTCTTTTACGTAAGGGTTGACGGGAAGTTCAATTCTTTCGCCAAGTTCGACAGGCGAGCGGCTGTGGCTTACTCTTGTCGTGAGACGTAAAATAAACGGAGTGTCGAATTTTTCGGAAAGTTCAAAAGCGAGCTTTGTATATTCCTTACATTCGGCGGAGTTTGCAGGCTCAACCATAGGAAGCTTAGCCGCTATTGCATAGTGTCGGCTGTCCTGTTCGTTCTGTGAGGAATGCATTCCGGGATCGTCTGCGACTCCGATAACAAGACCTGCCGAGATTCCGGTGTAAGCCGTAACAAAAAGAGGGTCTGCCGCAACATTGAGACCGACATGCTTCATTCCGCAGAATGCGCGTCCGCCTCCTGTCGCCGCGCCGATAGCGGCTTCGAGAGCAACTTTTTCATTCGGCGCCCATTCGCTGTATATCTCGCTGTATTTAGCGGTATTTTCAGTAATTTCGGTACTTGGCGTACCGGGATAGCTTGAAACGAATCTGACGCCTGCTTCATAAAGAGCGCGGGCGACGCTTTCGTTTCCGAGTAAGAGTTTTTTCATTTTTGATACCTTCTGTGTCTTGAAAATGTATACCTTATTATACTATAAAATTGTATATTTAGTCAATAGTAAATGATCAAAACATAGAGGGCTGGGAAGGCTGTCTGTTCTGAAACAAGAGATAAACTTATGACGGCTCTTCTTGCAAAAAAAGGAAAAATATGATATTATCATATTAAAATAAAACGATTATAAAATTATGAGCGGAGAAAACATGAGTACAGAAAAAAACGCTGTTAAAGAGCGTATTGAGATGTTAAAGCAAAAGATAAGACGCGCCGCAGAACTTTATTATGATAAGGACGCGCCGGAGATATCAGACTTTGAATATGACGCGATGTTTGCGGAATTAAAAAAACTTGAGGATGACAACCCCGAGTTTTACGATCCGGATTCGCCGACTTTAAGGGTCGGAGGACACGCATCCGAAAAATTCTCGAAGGTTACGCACCCAGTGAAAATGGGAAGTCTGTCTGATGTTTTTTCGGAGGACGAATTATATGACTTTCTCCGTCGAAGTGAAAAAACACTCATTGAAAACGGTGTTTCTCCGAAAGAAATAGTATATTCCGTAGAACCGAAGATTGACGGTTTGTCCGTGTCTGTCACATACGAAAAAGGAGTCCTCACGCTCGGCGCTACCAGGGGAGACGGAATCGTCGGAGAGGATGTTACCGAAAACGTTATGACGATAGCGGGGATTCCTCATAGACTTCCCGAGAAACTTGATCTTACGGTACGCGGAGAAGTTTATATGCCGCGCGAATCGTTTGAAAAATTAAACAGAGCGCATGAAGAAAAGGGGGAAAAACTGTTTGCAAATCCGAGAAACGCGGCAGCCGGCTCACTGAGACGGCTTGACTCGCGTGAGACCGCTGCGGCGCACCTTGACATATTTGTTTTTAATTATCAGACGGGTTTCATTTATGCAGACGGACATGATCCCGAAACTCACGCCGAAACGATAGAAAGAATAGCTTCGCTTGGCTTCCATGCCGTAAAAATAGAAAAACTAACTTCTGATAAAGATGAAGTTATACGTGCTGTGCGCTCAATCGGAGAAAAAAGAAGTTCTTTGCCGTATGATATAGACGGCGCGGTCGTCAAAATAAATTCTCTTTCGCAAAGAAAACTTCTCGGGGAGAATCCAAGCACGCCGAAATGGGCGGCGGCGTTCAAATATCCGCCGGAACAAAAAGAAACCAAACTTATCGAAATTGAAGTAAACGTCGGACGTACGGGAGTTCTTACACCTCTTGCAATTCTTGAGCCGGTTCAACTTGCCGGAACCACCGTTTCCCGCGCTACGCTTCACAATATTGATGTTATCAGAGAGCGCGACATACGGATAGGAGATACCGTAGTCGTGCAGAAAGCGGGAGATATAATTCCCGAGATAATCCGTTCCGTTCCCGAGAAGAGAGACGGCTCCGAGAGAAAGTTCTTTTTCCCCGACAGATGCCCGTCATGCGGAGAGATACTGTTTTCCGATGAGGATGAATTTGGCGTATCAGGAGCTGTCACCTGCCGCAATCCGGCATGTCCGGCACAGCTTGAGAGAGGGATAATTCACTTCGCGTCACGCGGAGCCATGAATATAGACGGACTGGGACCCGCGATCGTGCGTCTTCTCATAGATAACGGGCATATAACGGATGTAGCCGACATTTATTCACTGAAAGCGGAGGATGTAGCCGCTTTGCCCAGAATGGGAAAAAAATCAGCCGATAACCTGATTTCATCAATTGAGCGTTCGAAGAATGTCGGCGCGTCTAAAGTTTTGTACGCGCTTGGCATACGCCATGTGGGGGAGGCGGCGTCTGAGGCAATAATTTCAAAATTCCGCTCGTTTGACGCGCTCTTTGAGGCAAACGCCGAAGATATATCGGAAATACACGATATAGGAGATGTGACGGCGGAGACGATATGCGAGTTTTTTGCTCTTCCTGAGACTCGGACACTTGTCGATAAACTGAAAAACGCGGGAGTTGAACTTACGCTTTCGGATGACGAAGAGAGCGGCGGATCAACTAAATTTGAGGGAAAGACTTTCGTTTTAACCGGAACTCTTCCGACTATGACGAGAGTCCGGGCTGCGGAATTAATAAAGAAAAACGGCGGAAAAACATCCGGCTCTGTATCTAAAAAAACAGATTATGTTCTTGCAGGAGAGGATGCAGGCTCAAAACTCACGAAAGCAAATGAATTGGGTATCACCGTGATAAGCGAAGAGGACCTATTGCATATGCTTGAATAAAAGCTTATGACGGAATGTAAAAAATATATTTGAATTGCATTGTATTTTTTGATTATGAATAAAAAAGTTTTCAGTGGTTGAAGGTTTATGTACGTACCCAAAGCCGTCATCTTGTATACCTGAAAAACTATATGCGGAGAAGATAAATGAAGACCGTTATTGTTGTTGCAACTTCGATAGTCGCGTTTTTTCTGCTTGTATCTCTTGCCGGGGGATATTATATGTTTCGCTTTGCTGTGGTTCGAAAGCGGGGAGAACACGGATACTGGGACTGCGAAATTCCGAAAAAACGTCATATTCCCGATGAGTTATATGAACAGATGAAGCTTGGAAAAAAGTTTATAAAGGCTAAAAATCCCGAAAAAGTCACGATAAAGTCGCCCGACGGACTTAAACTTACCGCACGTATAGCGGAAAATCCCACAGGACGAGGAATGTTTATTATGGTTCACGGATACCGTTCATGCGGACTGTATGATTTTTCGTGTGTGCTGAAACAGGTATACGATAAAGGATTTTCGCTGATGATAATAGATCAGCGCGCGCACGGCGACAGCGAGGGGAAATATATAGGTTTCGGGGTTCTTGAGAGGTATGACGTAGTGCGTTGGTGCGAGTATGTAAAAGAGCGCTATCCGACGCTTCCCGTAGTTCTCGACGGGGTATCTATGGGAGCGTCGACAGTGATGATGGGGTGCGGCGTCGGGTATCCGGATAATGTACGCGCGCTCATATGCGATTGCGGATATACCACACCGGGCGCTGTATGCCGGCGCACATTGAAAAGGTGGTTTAAGCTTCCGCCGTTCCCGATATATTATGTCGCGAAAATGTTTGTTAGAATTTTTGCGGGATATTCTCTTGATTCTGTGAACTCAGCAAAGGAGCTTCTTTGTGATAAGCTTCCCATGTTAATGGCGCACGGTAAAAAGGATACCTTTGTACCGTACAGCATGGGAATCGAGATTTTTTCGTCTCTCGCCGGACGTTACGACTGCGAGTTTTTTACCTCGGAGGAAGCGGAGCACGGTATGTCATACGTTATGGACACTGACGGATATATGGAGGCGATGGAACGTTTGTTTGAAAAAGCCGGGATATAAATCTGACGGTAAAGCAGGGCTAAATAAAGCGGCAACCGAAAAGAAAAAACGTGTGATAATTTATCCGTTACGTCAAAGGCGGCAGACAACATTGCTGGCAAAGATAAAAGAATATTATATATAATTGTTAGATGAAAAAACGCGGGATGAACTTTCTTACAGAAGTTCATCCCGCGTTTTTTATATGTGTATTGTTATTTTAGAAATAATGATAACCTGAAGAGAAGCATGCAGAGATGGATGTTCACCAGTCGGACGCCTTAATAATTGAACATTTTGCGTATATCTTCAGCAAAATCGACTTTTTCCCACGGAGCGGAGAGATCCTCGCGTCCCATGTGACCGTAAGAAGCAAGTTCGCCGTATATGGGGCGGCGGAGATCAAAACGGTCAATTATAGCCGCCGGACGCATATCAATTTTTTCGGTTATAAAGTTTGCAAGCGAGAGATCATCTATTTTTCCGGTGCCGAACGTGTCAAGCATTACCGAAACGGGACGAGCTACTCCGATCGCGTAAGCGAGCTGAACTTCACACTTTTTTGCGATTCCGGAAGCTACAACATTTTTTGCTATGTAACGCGCCATGTAAGAAGCGGAGCGGTCAACCTTTGTAGGATCCTTTCCCGAGAAAGCTCCGCCGCCGTGACGGGAATATCCGCCGTATGTGTCAACGATTATTTTGCGACCTGTAAGACCGCTGTCGCCCATAGGACCGCCGATAACGAAGCGTCCTGTCGGATTAACATATATTTTTGTGTCGTCGTCGAGCATATTATCGGGAACGGTGGGGCGAATGACATATTGTATGATATCTTTTCTTATCATATCCAGAGAAACTTCATCATCATGTTGGGATGAAACAACGACAGCGTCGATGCGCATAGGATTACCGGCTTCATCATATTCGACCGTGACCTGAGTTTTTCCGTCCGGACGGAGGTATGGGAGAGTTCCGTTTTTGCGAACATCTGTGAGACGCTTTGCCATTTTGTGAGCGAGAGAGATCGGGAGCGGCATAAGCTCGGGAGTTTCGTCGCAGGCGAAGCCGAACATAAGACCCTGATCTCCGGCGCCGGTGTCAAAGGAATCGGTTATTTCGCCGCTTTTAGCTTCAGCCGAGTGGTTAACGCCAAGCGCGATATCCGGAGATTGCTCATGAATGGAGTTGATAACGGCGCAGGTAGAACCGTCGAAACCGTATTTTGCTCTGTCGTAGCCTATGTCAAGGATGGTTTTGCGGACTATGCTCTGTATATCGACGTAAGCCGATGTCGTGATTTCACCCATTACCATGACAAGACCGGTCGTGCAGCATGTTTCGCACGCAACACGGGACATCGGGTCGGCTTTGAGCATTTCATCGAGGATGCGGTCGGAGATTTGGTCGCAGATTTTGTCGGGATGTCCTTCGGTAACAGATTCGGATGTGAAGAGTTTTTTCATTTTTTACCTTCTTTCTTGTGTGTTGCGGCAGAGAGCAAATAAAAATGTTCTCATCCCGCAGGATGAGAACATGATTAATAAGTGTACTCATCTGTCGGGAATTAGCACCTTGTCCGAAGATAGGTTGCCGGGCGTCACAGAGCCAGTCTCTCAGCCACTCTTGATAAGTTTTTTGTAAGTTAAACAGTAAGATGAAACGCGAAAACTTCTTGTGATATTTTTATGTTGTGCAGAAAGGAAAAGCGACAGTTTGGAGGTTTGCGGCAAGCAAACCTCAAGTACACAACTAAGTAAAAATACAATTAAAGTATTCTTTATGTTGTGCAGAAAGGAAAAGCGACAGTTTGGAGGTTTGCGGCAAGCAAACCTCAAGTACACAACTAAGTAAAA
>CAKSJC010000019.1 GCA_934462885.1 uncultured Eubacteriales bacterium
CATCTACTGCAACAACGTGAGGAGAGTGAATCGGGAAAGTTTTTTCCACGCCGCAACCGTAAGCTACGCGGCGAACCGTGAATGTTTCGGAGATTCCGCCGCCGTGACGGGCGATAACGGTACCTTCGTACATCTGGATTCTTTCACGTGTACCTTCTTTAATGAGGTTGTGGACACGAACCGTGTCTCCGATATTGAAGGCGGGTACTGTTTCCTTCAGTTGCTCACTTGCAAAAGCGTCGAGTTTGTTCATTTCAGGTCGACTCCTTTCTGAAATTAAAACATTCGTGCGGAGCTTCGCAGAGGACTGTTTCAGCCGCATGCCCGTATGTTCGGGTGTGCGCGCAAATATTATTATAGCATAGCTTTTATTTTTTGGCAAGGTTTTTTCGTATTTTATCCGACATTTTTCAGCTGCCTGCTATATAATTTACATATTGTTTACAATTAAAATTATTGTAAACTTTTTTGATATTATGTGTAAATAATGGAAGATGGCTATTGACAATTTCCGAATTTGCTTGACTTTGAGGAAAAACCATGATAAAATCGTATACTGATGTAACTTCGCCCTTGCGCTTTTTTGCGCTATGTTCTATTTAAAATTATATTAATATGAGAGCAGGGGCATAGTTTAGAAGAATGGAGTGATAGCTCGATGGTCAGACCTCAGAAGGTTGGAAAAAACATACGAATGAGCTTCTCAAAAATTGATGAGCCGCTTGAAATGCCAAGCCTTATCGAAGTTCAGAAGGAGTCTTTCGACTGGTTCCTCAAAACAGGACTTATGGAAGTTCTTGAGGATGTTTCCCCTATAACCGACTACTCAGGAAATCTTTTTATTGATTTCGTGGGTTATTCGCTTGACTCAAAGCCTAAGTATCCCGTAGAAGAATGCAAAGAACGCGACGTAAACTACGCCGCTCCGCTTAAAATAGACGTTCGTCTTACAAATAAGCTCACAGGCGAAGTTAAGCAGTCGTCAATATTCATGGGAGATTTCCCGCTTATGACCGATAAAGGAACTTTCGTCATAAACGGCGCCGAAAGAGTCATAGTTTCCCAAATCGTTCGTTCCCCCGGAATCTATTACGAAAGCTCAATAGATAAATCAGGTAAAAAACTTTACGCGGCAACCGTTATCCCGTATCGCGGAGCATGGCTCGAATACGAAACGGACGCAAACGATATATTCTATGTAAGAATAGATAAAAACCGCAAGATTCCGGTAACTATTCTTATCAGAGCTCTCGGAATTCAAACGAGAGACGATATCGAGGAAGTGTTCGGAAAAGACCCCAAACTCATGAACACACTCGAAAAAGAGCCTTGCGAACAGCGCGCGATCGAAAACAAAACTTCTATAAGAGACGAAGCGCTTAAAGAGATTTATACAAAACTTCGTCCCGGCGAACCCGCGATAGTAGAGTCCGCCGAGATACTCATGAACAGCCTTTTCTTCGATCCGAAGAGATATGATCTCTATCCGGTAGGTCGTCATAAGTACGATAAAAAACTTGCGCTCGGACAGAGAATAGCGGGACTCACGCTCACTCGTCCGGTAATAAGCCCCGTAACCGGAGAGCTTCTGTTCGAAGACGGACATCTCCTTACAAAAGACGACGCACTCGCTGTCGAACACGCAGGCGTTTGCGAAGTTTATGTAAAGACAGAGGACGCGGAAGAAGTAAAGGTATTCTCAAACGGAGCGGTTGATCCCGTTTATATCCTCGGATATGATCTTCACGACTCAGGCGTCGCCGAAAAGTGCCGTCTCGACGTTCTCTCGGAGATCATCGAAAACTGCGCGGGCGACGAAGAAGCTGTCCGCGCGGAAGCTAAGCGCAGAATTGCGGAACTTTGCCCGAAGCATATCACAAGAGAAGATATACTTTCTTCAATAAATTACCTTATCGCACTGTCTCACGACATCGGCACGACCGACGATATCGACCACCTCGGAAACAGACGTCTCCGTTCGGTCGGAGAGCTTCTTCAGAACCAGCTCAGAATAGGGTTGGCGAGAATGGACAAGATCGTCAAGGAAAGAATGAACATCCAGGACAGCGAATCGCTTGCACCGCAGGCTCTTATCAATATCAGACCCGTTGTTACCGCGATACGCGAATTTTTCGGAAGCTCTCCTCTTTCTCAGTTCATGGATCAGAACAACCCCCTTGCGGAGCTTACTCACAAGAGACGTCTTTCCGCGCTCGGTCCCGGCGGTCTTTCGCGTGACAGAGCGTCGTTTGAAGTACGTGACGTTCATTACACGCACTACGGAAGAATGTGTCCTATCGAGACTCCCGAAGGTCCGAATATCGGTCTTATTTCATACCTTGCAACTTACGCGAAAATTTCAAAGTACGGCTTTATCGAAGCTCCTTACCGCAAGGTAGTTCACGAAACTCTTGAGGACGGCACGGTTCGCCACAGAGTAACGGATGAGATCGAATATATGACTGCCGACATTGAGGATAACTATATTGTGGCTCAGGCAAATGAGCCTCTTGACGCAAATATGTGCTTCAAGAATAAGAAAGTTACGGCACGTAACCGCGCCGAGATCATCCAGACAGATCCCGCAAACGTTTCCCTTATGGACGTATCGCCGAAGATGGTTGTTTCCGTAGCTACCGCTATGATCCCGTTCCTTGAGAACGATGACAACTCCCGTGCGCTCATGGGCTCGAACATGCAGAAGCAGGCGGTTCCGCTTCTGACGACGGATTCTCCGATCGTCGGAACCGGTATGGAGCATAAGGCGGCTATCGACTCCGGCGTTGTCGTTGTCTGCGAAAACGGAGGCTGGGTCGAAAGCGTTACTGCCGACGAGATCGTTGTTCACTGCGACGACGGTCATAAAGATACCTACCATCTCATTAAGTTCAAAAGATCGAACCAGGGAACCTGCGTAAACCAAAGACCTATTGTAAATCAGGGCGAGAGAGTTGAAGCAGGTCAGATAATAGCAGACGGTCCTGCGACATCCGAGGGCGAAGTGGCTCTGGGAAAGAACGCCCTTATAGGCTTCATGACATGGGAAGGCTACAACTACGAGGACGCCGTTCTTCTTAACGAAAGACTTGTCCGCGACGACGTGTATACTTCGATCCACATTGAAGAATATTCACACGAAGCGAGAGATACAAAGCTCGGACCGGAAGAGATAACGCGCGAGATCCCGAACGTCGGAGACGACGCGCTTAAGGATCTTACGGCGGACGGTATCATAAAGAAAGGTACCGAAGTCCGCGCTGGCGATATCCTTGTCGGTAAGGTTACTCCCAAGGGCGAAACGGAGCTTACGGCTGAAGAAAGACTTCTGCGCGCCATCTTCGGCGAAAAGGCAAGAGAAGTCCGCGATACCTCCCTCAGAGTTCCCCACGGCGAACAGGGTATCGTAGTAGACGTAAAAGAATTCACGAGAGAAGCCGGAGACGAGCTTCCTCCGGGAGTCAATAAAGTAGTAAGAGTTTATATCGCGCAGAAGAGAAAGATTTCGGTCGGCGACAAAATGGCGGGCCGTCACGGTAACAAAGGTGTCGTATCCCGTATCCTTCCGCCGGAAGATATGCCTTTCCTTCCCGATGGTACTCCTCTTGATATCGTTCTTAACCCGCTCGGCGTTCCTTCCCGAATGAATATCGGACAGGTGCTTGAAGTACACCTCGGTATCGCGGCGAAGAAGCTCGGATGGAAAATCATGACGCCCGTGTTCGACGGCGCAACGGAAGCGGACATCTCCGAATGTCTGAAGCTTGCCGGACTCGACCGCGACGTTATGAAGAACGAAAACGTAAACGGCAAGAACCTATTTGAGGAAATAATCGACCCCGCAACCGGAATACGGGATCTTCGTCCCATTATCGGCGATGAAAGAGAAGACGCGGAACATCTTGAAGAACTCCGCCTTGCCGGAAAACTTAAGGTAGTCGACGGTAAGACCATACTTTACGACGGACGGACAGGCGTTCCGTTCGATAACCCGGTAACTGTCGGAATCATGTACTACCTCAAGCTTCACCATTTGGTTGACGATAAGATTCATGCACGTTCTACAGGTCCTTACTCACTCGTTACACAGCAGCCTCTCGGCGGTAAAGCTCAGTTCGGCGGTCAGCGTTTCGGAGAAATGGAAGTATGGGCTCTCGAAGCATACGGCGCAGCATATACTCTTCAGGAGATACTTACGGTTAAGTCGGACGACACAATAGGCCGAGTCAAGACTTACGAAGCGATCGTGAAGGGACAGAATATACCTACTCCCGGAGTTCCCGAGGCATTCAAGGTGCTTGTGAAAGAGCTTCAGTCTCTTGCTCTTGATATTAAGGTGCTCGGAGAAAACGGAGAAGAGATAGAGCTTTCAACTATCGGAGAAGACGATCTTGAAGCTCCAAATATCGTATCCGACGGAGACGACATTTCCGAAGCGGATGTCGGAACGGCGGTTGAAACCGACGATATGTATAAATCATATCAGGAAGAGAATCCGGAAAATCAGGAAGAACCCGACGACGACGTGCTCTTTGCGGCAGACCGCGGCGAGTATGACTTCGATACAATGGAGGATCTTGACGAATTTTAATTGACGGCGCAGGAAACGGAGAATGTCCGCAGACGAAAGTTTGGGGAGTGCTCCGCCCGAGGCGTTCGGACGTTTTTCTTCTGCGGATTCCGCGGAGGAGAAACGCCGCTGCCGCTGTCCGAAATATCCCGAGAAACAGCAGTTCCGCGTTTTTTTCGGCGGAGCAATCGTCTTTCATTTAATAAAGAAAAATTCAAGAGAAGGTATACTGTCAATGGAACGCAATGTATTTGATTCTATAAAAATAGGTCTGGCGTCTCCGGAAATGATCAGAAGCTGGTCGCACGGCGAGGTCAAAAAGCCCGAAACGATCAACTACCGTACACTCAAAGCAGAACGAGACGGTCTTTTCTGCGAAAGGATCTTCGGTCCCACAAAGGACTGGGAATGCCTTTGCGGTAAATATAAGCGTATAAGACATAAAGGAAAAATCTGCGAAAAGTGCGGAGTTGAAGTAACTCAGAAAAAAGTGCGCCGCGAAAGAATGGGACATATTGAGCTAGCCGCTCCGGTTTCCCATATCTGGTATTTCCGCGCTGTCCCCTCGCGCATGGGTCTTTTGCTCGATATTTCTCCGAGATTGCTCGAAAAAGTACTCTATTTTGCTTCATATATAGTAATAGATCCGGGAAACACACCGCTTGCAAAGTATCAGCTTCTTAAAGAAAGCGAATACAGACAGGCTTACGATAAATACGAAAACGACTTCCGCGTCGGAATGGGCGCTCAGGCTGTAAAAGAGCTTCTTGCGGAGCTTGATATAAACGCGCTGTCCGAACAGCTTAAGACTGAGCTTGTAAACGCGACGGGTCAGAAGAAAATCCGTATCATAAAGAGACTCGAAGTAGTCGAAGCTTTCCGTAAATCCGGAAACCGCCCCGAATGGATGATCATGGATGTGATCCCGGTAATTCCGCCGGAAATACGCCCCATGGTACAGCTTGACGGCGGACGTTTCGCGGCTTCCGATATAAACGATCTTTACAGAAGAATAATTAACAGAAATAACCGTCTGAAAAGACTTATTGAACTCCACGCTCCCGATATCATCATACGTAACGAAAAGCGTATGCTTCAGGAAGCGGTAGACGCGCTTATCGATAACGGCCGCCGCGGCAAACCCGTAACGGGACCGTCAAACCGTCCTCTTAAATCTCTCTCCGAAATGCTCAGAGGTAAGCAGGGACGTTTCCGTCAAAACCTTCTCGGTAAACGTGTCGACTATTCGGGCCGTTCCGTTATCGTCGTAGGTCCCGATCTTAAAATTTACCAGTGCGGTCTTCCTAAGGAAATGGCTCTTGAACTCTTCAAGCCGTTTGTTATGAAGCGCCTTGTCGAGACGGGTAAAGCTTCAAACATTAAGGAAGCAAAGAAGAAGGTCGAAAAGGTAAATCCCGATGTTTGGGACGCACTCGAAAACGTAATAAAATCACATCCCGTTCTTCTTAACCGCGCACCGACGCTTCACAGACTTTCTATTCAGGCATTCGAACCCGTACTCGTTGAGGGTAAGGCTATAAAGCTCCACCCTCTCGTATGTAAAGCGTTCAACGCCGACTTTGACGGCGACCAGATGCCTGTACATGTTCCGCTTTCCGCAGAAGCTCAGGCGGAAGCGAGATTCCTTATGCTTTCCGCAAACAACCTGTTAAAACCTGTCGACGGACGCGCTATCGCCGTTCCTTCGCAGGATATGGTTTTGGGTTCTTTCTATCTCACTCTCGATAAGCCGGGTGAACTCGGAGATACGGGAGATCCCGAACATCCGAGAATGTACCGCGACTTTGACGAAGCTATGATGGCTTATGAAAACGGACTTCTCGGACTCCACGCCCCGATCGAAATCCGCATGACAAAAGTGATAAACGGAGTGGAAAAAACAGGGCGCGTAGTCGGAACGCTCGGAAGATTCATCTTCAACCGCCCTATTCCGCAGGACCTCGGTTACGTCGACAGATCTAAGCCGGAAAACGAATTCAAGCTTGAAATCGACTTTGTAACAAGCTCAGGCAAGCTTTCCGATATAGTCGACAGATGTATCAGACATCACGGATTTGCCGTAACCGCAGCGGTTCTCGACGAAATCAAGGCTATGGGTTACAAGTATTCCACAAGAGGATCGATTTCGATCTCCGTTGCGGATATGACGATTCCGAAAGAAAAATACGCGATAATCGCACAGTCGGAAAAGAACGTAGATATAATCTCGAAGAGATTTATGCGAGGAGAGCTGACAGAGGAAGAACGCTATAAGAGCGTCATCGACCTCTGGAACAGAACGACCGACGATGTCGTCGCCGCTCTCCAGGCAAACTTTGACAGATACAACCCGATTAAGATGATGGCAGACTCCGGTGCCCGCGGTTCAATGACTCAGATGCGTCAGCTTGCGGGTATGCGCGGACTTATGTTCGCGACAAACGGACGAACCATCGAAATCCCGATCAAGTCAAACTTCCGTGAAGGTCTGTCGATACTTGAATACTTTATGGCTGCAAAAGGAGCGCGCAAATCGCTTTCCGATACCGCTCTTAAAACTGCCGACTCGGGTTACCTGACAAGACGTCTTGTAGACGTCGCTCAGGACGTTATAATCCGCGAGGAGGACTGCGGCGCAACGCACGGTATCTGGGTATCATCGATCAATGTCGACAATACAATGGTCGAGCCTCTTAAGGACAGACTTATCGGGCGTTACACGATAGGAAACGTTGTCGATCCCGCAACGGGAGAAGTCATAGTTGAAAACAATACGATGATCACTGAACCTCAGGCTCAGGCGATCGTTAACGCAGGTATTGAAAGAGTACACATCCGTACAGTGCTTCAGTGCAACTCCCACCATGGAGTATGCGCTCACTGCTACGGCGCGAATCTTGCCAGCGACAAACCCGTCAATGTCGGCGAGTCGGTCGGTATCATTGCGGCTCAGTCGATCGGTGAACCCGGTACGCAGCTTACGATGCGTACATTCCATACGGGCGGCGTCGCTGCTGCGAACATCACACAGGGTCTTCCCCGAGTCGAGGAGCTCTTTGAAGCGAGAAAGCCGAAAAAGACCGCTATCGTTGCGGAAACATCCGGCATGATCACGATTACTCCCGTTAAAAAGACAAACAATATCACAATTACCCCCGACGACGGCGCAGAAGAGATCGTTTACCAGATTCCGTTCGGAACGAGCATCGTCGTCGAAGACGGTCAGCATGTGAACGCAGGAAACGCTCTTACCGAAGGAGACAAGAACCCCGCGGATATCCTCCGCATCAACGGTATAGACGCGGTGTACGATTATATTCTTCTTGAAGTTCAGAAGGTGTACCGCAGCCAGGGTATCAATATCAACGATAAGCACATCGAAGTTATTGCCCGTCAGATGACAAGAAAGATAAAAGTTGACGAAGAAGGAGATACGCCTCTCTTCTCAGGCTCAACAATCAACCTGAACGAGTTTTACAAAGCGAATGACGAGATCGAACGCAGAATTGCCGCCGGCGAAGTCGGACTTCGCAAAGCAACCGGCGAACCGGTGCTTCTCGGTATTACAAAAGCATCGCTTCTTACCGAGTCTTTCCTGTCGGCAGCTTCATTCCAGGAAACAACGAAGGTTCTTACAGAAGCCGCTATCAAAGGAAAACAAGACCACCTCATGGCGCTTAAGGAAAATGTTCTTATCGGCCGCCTGATTCCTGCCGGAACAGGTATGGATTGTTACAGACAAGTCGAAGTTGCAAGAACAAATCCGCTTGATTCTCCGATCATAGACCTTAATTTCGACGAAATCGATGACATTAATAAAGCCGAAGACGCCGTAAATGCGCCCGATGAAGAGCTTGAGTTTTATGATGAGGATATGGACAACGCGGATGAGATCGAAGATACAGATGACGCGGACGCCGAAAATAACGACGTAGAGTACGACGACAGCGATATCATCGAGTAATGAAATGACAAAACGGCAGAGCGGAGGAACGATTCCGTTCGCATGACGCGACAATAAAAGAATTGCTTCTGCGGCGCTTGTATCCGATAAGCGGATGTGAGTGCCGCAGAAGTTTCGTCTTCGTGCGTCTGTGATGCACGAATGCCGTAAAAGGCGCGAAGCTTTTGTAAGCGCACCCGCAAAAAACTTCATCTAATTAAGCCGTATATACGCGGCGTTTTGTTGTGCAAGTGGGAGAATATTGAGTAAAGAGCTCATATAAGAAAAACTGCACTTGACAAAAAAGGAAGCGGGTGCTATAATATATCATACGCAATTTTTGGGTTTTTATATCTATGCCGTTTTTTTCTGTAAAATGACAGTAAGAAGACGAAAATCCGGGCATTGCTGAATAAAATGCTTACTCTCGGGCAATAGTCCGATTGTATATAAACATTTATTACTAAAGAATAGGAGGACAAGAAATGCCAACCTTTAACCAACTCGTTAAACAGGGAAGACAGGACAAGACCTATAAGTCAAAGGCTCCGGTACTTCAGCAGGGTTTCAACACTTTGAAGAACCGTCCCACAGATCAAAGCTCCCCTCAGAAACGCGGCGTATGCACAAAGGTAACAACAATGGGTCCGAAGAAGCCGAACTCCGCACTTCGTAAGATTGCCAGAGTAAGACTGACAAACGGAGTTGAAGCAACAACGTATATTCCCGGTATCGGTCATAACCTTCAGGAACACTCAGTAGTTCTTATCCGCGGCGGCCGTGTACGTGATCTTCCCGGTGTGCGTTATCACATCATCCGCGGCACACTCGACGCTCAGGGCGTCGCAAACCGCAACCAGAGCCGTTCAAAATACGGCGCAAAGCGCGTAAAGAAAAAATAATCTGCGCAAAACTCGATACGTTTGTGTCATGTCCGAATATAAAGTAATAAATGTTTATATATTTGACAACACGAGCGGAAGTTAATCTTTCGAGTACCTATGAATTCATAATTCTAATGAAGGAGGGAAGTTACAGTGTCAAGAAGAGGTCAGATTTCAAAAAGAGACGTTCTGCCGGATCCGCTTTACGGTTCTAAACTTGTAACAAAGCTTATCAACAACGTAATGCACGACGGTAAAAAAGGCGTTGCTCAGAAGATCGTTTATGACGCTTTCGCAGCAATAGAAGAAAAGTCCGGACAAAATCCTCTGGAAGTATTCAACGAAGCTCTCGAAAACGTTATGCCCGTTCTTGAAGTAAAAGCTCGTCGTGTGGGCGGTTCAAACTACCAGGTTCCTATGGAAGTAAGACCCGAACGCCGCCAGACTCTCGGTCTCCGTTGGATCGTTTCGTTCGCAAGAACAAGAAGCGAACGCACAATGTCAGAACGCCTTGCCGGAGAGATCATGGACGCTAAAAACAGCGCGGGCGGAGCTTACAAGAAGAAAGAAGAAACACACAGAATGGCAGACGCAAACAAGGCGTTCGCTCATTTCAGGTATTGATAAGCCGAGCGCGTGTTATGTTATATGCGCGATAGGCGTTCGCCTTTCGGCGGCGAAATAACCCAAAGGAGAAAATAAAGAATATGCCAAGGGAATATTCACTTGAGCGTACAAGGAATATTGGTATCATGGCTCACATCGATGCCGGTAAGACCACTACCACCGAGCGTATCCTGTTCTATACAGGTAAGACGCACAAACTCGGCGAAACACACGAGGGCGCGGCTACGATGGACTGGATGGAGCAGGAACAGGAAAGAGGTATTACAATTACCTCCGCCGCTACTACATGCTTCTGGAAAAATACGCGAATTAATATTATTGATACTCCCGGCCACGTTGACTTTACCGTTGAGGTCGAGCGTTCTCTCAGAGTTCTCGACGGATCGGTAACTGTCTTCTGCGCAAAGGGAGGCGTTGAGCCTCAGTCAGAAACAGTATGGCGTCAGGCAAATAAATATCATGTTCCGAGAATGGCTTATGTCAACAAAATGGACATAATGGGCGCAAACTTCTATCATGTTGTAGATATGATGAAGGAACGCCTCAAAGCCAACGCAGTTCCGATCCAGCTTCCTATCGGTTCCGAAGACACGTTCAGAGGAATCATTGACCTTATGGCAATGGAATCCGACATCTACTATGATGATCTCGGAAAGGATATGCGCGTAGAACCTATCCCGGCTGAAATGCAGGAAAAGGCTCAGGAATACCATGACGCAATGGTTGAAGCTATCGCTGAAACTGACGATGAACTTTTCGAAAAATACTGCGAGGGAGAAGAAATCTCCATAGCGGAACTTAAGAAAGCCCTCAGACAGGCTACTATTGACAACAAGATCGTTCCTGTTGTTTGCGGTACATCCTATAAGAACAAGGGAGTTCAGAAACTCCTTGACGCAGTAGTCGACTATATGCCGTCTCCTGTCGATATTCCGCCGGTAAAGGGAGTTAACCCCGATACAGGCGAAGAGGAAGAACGTCATGCTTCCGACGACGAACCGTTCTCGGCTCTCGCATTCAAGATCATGACAGACCCGTTCGTCGGCAAGCTCTGCTTCTTCAGAGTATATTCCGGTACTATACAGACCGGTCAGACAGCGTATAACCCCACAAAGCGTGCAAGAGAACGTTTCGGACGTATTCTTCAGATGCATGCTAACGACCGTAAAGATATTGACGTTTGCTATTCCGGCGATATCGCAGCAGTAGTAAGCGTTAAGAACACTACAACAGGCGATACGTTCTGCGACGAAAAGAACCCGATCGTTCTTGAGTCGATGGAATTCCCGGAACCCGTTATCAGAGTCGCTATTGAACCTAAGACAAAAGCGGGCGAAGAAAAAATGGGTATCGCACTCGCAAAACTTGCCGAAGAGGACCCGACATTCCGTACCTATACGGACGAAGATACCGGTCAGACAATTATCGCAGGTATGGGTGAACTTCACCTTGAGATCATTGTAGACAGACTTCTCCGCGAATTTAAGGTTGAAGCTAATGTTGGACGTCCGCAGGTTGCATACAAGGAAACTATCCGCAAACCCGCGGATTCAGACCTTAAGTATGCCCGTCAGTCCGGCGGTAAAGGTCAGTACGGTCATGTTAAGATCCACATCGAACCGAACGAGCCCGGCGCAGGCTTCGTATTCGAAAACACAACAGTCGGCGGCTCTATCCCGAAGGAATATATTCCCGCTGTTGAAGACGGTATCAAGAGCGCTATGCAGGCGGGCGTACTCGCAGGCTATAACGTTGTAGACGTTAAAGTTAACCTCTACGACGGTTCTTACCACGAAGTCGACTCGTCCGAAATGGCGTTTAAGATCGCCGGCTCCATGGCGTTCAAGGACGCAATGCAGAAGGCTGATCCCGTTCTTACCGAACCTATCATGAAGGTTGTTGTTACAATCCCCGAAGAATACATGGGCGATGTAATCGGCGATATCAACCAGCGCAGAGGACAGATCAACTCTATGGAGACTGTCTACGGCGCATACCAAATCAATGCGTTTGTTCCTCTGTCAGAGATGTTCGGCTATTCCACGGCGCTCCGTTCCCGTACACAGGGACGCGGTACTTACGCGATGGAACCCGACCATTTCGCAGAAGTTCCAAAGAGCATCCGCGAAACTATCGCAACTCGCGGCAGCAGATAAATTAAAAGCTTTAACACAAAAATAAAAATTTTAGGAGGATTAATCCAAATGGCAAAGGCTAAATTTGAACGTACCAAGCCCCACGTTAACATTGGTACAATCGGACATGTTGACCACGGTAAGACAACTCTTACAGCTGCTATCACAAAGGTACTTTCTCTCGGAAACGGCAATATTGAATTCCTTGCTTACGACCAGATCGACAACGCTCCCGAAGAAAGAGCTCGTGGTATCACAATCAACACCAGACACGTTGAATACGAGACAGAGAAGCGTCACTATGCTCACGTTGACTGCCCCGGACACGCCGACTACGTTAAGAACATGATCACAGGTGCCGCTCAGATGGACGGCGCTATCCTCGTAGTTGCAGCTTCCGACGGTCCTATGCAGCAGACTCGTGAACACATCCTTCTCGCGCGTCAGGTTGGCGTTCCTGCTATCGTTGTATACATGAACAAGACAGACCTCGTTGACGACGAAGAACTTCTCGACCTCGTTGAAATGGAAATCCGTGAACTTCTCTCCGAGTACGACTTCCCGGGCGACGAGATTCCGATTATCCGCGGTTCCGCTCGTGTAGCTCTTGAATCTACATCCACAGATCCGAACGCTCCCGAGTACGCTTCCATTCATGAACTCATGAAGGCAGTTGACGACTACATTCCTACACCTGACCGTAAGGCTGACCAGCCGTTCCTTATGCCTGTCGAGGACGTATTCTCCATCACAGGACGTGGTACAGTTGCTACAGGTAGAGTTGAACGTGGTACAGTTAAGATGTCCGATACAGTTGAGATCGTTGGTCTTTCCGATGAAAAGAAGTCCACGGTTATCACAGGTATCGAAATGTTCCGTAAGCTTCTTGACTCCGCTGAAGCAGGAGACAACGTAGGTCTTCTTCTTCGCGGTATCGACAAGAAAGCTATCGAAAGAGGACAGGTTCTCTGCAAACCCGGCTCAATCCACCCTCACACTGTTTTCAAAGGACAGGTTTACGTTCTTACTGAAAAAGAAGGCGGACGTCAGAAACCCTTCTTCTCCGGTTACAGACCTCAGTTCTACTTCAGAACAACAGACGTTACAGGTACAATCAAGCTTCCCGAAGGAACAGATATGTGCCGTCCCGGTGATAACGTAGTTATGGACGTTGAGCTCATTACTCCTATCGCTATTGAAAAAGGTCTTCGTTTCGCTATCCGTGAAGGCGGCAGAACAGTTGGTTCCGGCGTCGTAACAGAGATTGAAGGCTAATTTCGTAACTCTCTGCATAGTTCTGCGTTTTTTTCGGGGATAGGTGAGATTCCTTACCGGTGGTACAGTCCACTAACGCCAAGCGGCGCCGAGCAGGTGAAATTCCTGCACCGACGGTCAAAGTCCGGATGAGAGAAAATACAAAAGAATTTGTACTATCCCCGCAGGTCATATCCTGCGGGGATTTTTATTTGAAAACGCCTGACAACCACGCGGAGTCAAAGCCGATCGGGTTTTGAGCGTAAGATAGCTTTCACGCGTTAACTTACGTAAGATGGTTTTCTCGCTTTCACTTATGAACGAAGCTTTTGTTTTTTCCCGACTTTTCACGCTTTCCGCGCACGGAACTTTTTACGGTTTCCGGCGAAAAAGTCCGCATATATTAATGAAAAGGGGGATCGGGGGATAACTTGCGATATTTCTCCCGACTTAAAAAATGAAAACAACATATAAGCATGATAAAGTGCATACAACAGTCGCGGTAGGAGTTTTTTCAGCGTTTGCTTTCGTCTGCACGGTGATTTTTCATTTCAAAGCAGCTTTTTTGTCGTTTGACTTGAAAGACGCCGTAATGACGGTCGGAGCAATGATATTCGGACCTATCTACGGACTTGCAATGTCCGTGATAGTGTCTCTTGCGGAAATGCTTACCATAAGCAACACGGGACCTTACGGGCTTATTATGAATATTCTTTCAAGCGTAACATTCGTGTGCGTCGGAAGCTTCATCTACTCAAGAAAGCGCACACTTGGCGGAGCGGCAGTAGGAATGGCGGCTTCAGTTGCCGCAATGGTCGCGGTCATGCTGGGCGCAAACCTCATTATAACACCGTTTTACACCGGAATGACTGCAAGCGAAGTTGCAAAAATGATCCCGACGCTCCTTCTTCCTTTTAACCTCACAAAGGGGCTTTTCAACGCCTCGCTCGTGTTCCTGATATATAAGCCGGTGTCGGCTGCCGTATCGAGAGCGGGATTTGCGAGTGTTACGACCGGCGCGCCGGGAGACGCTCCTATCGCAATGATAACTAAACCGGACAAAAAAGACGGTAAACGCACGGACATTTCCTCGGTCGTGATTATAGTTGCGCTCGCAGTCGCCGTACTCTGCCTTGTTTTTTTCTTCCTAAAATTGGGCGGAAGCGTGTCTATTGGAAAATAATTTTAGGTAAGTCTCAAAAAACAAGATTAATTTTGTATTTGTATTGACAAATTGTGTTTTATTTGATATAATAATATCCGTCGAATGAAAGTTCGGCGGATATGCTAATATGGCTCAGTTGGTAGAGCACATCCTTGGTAAGGATGAGGTCCCCGGTTCGAATCCGGGTATTAGCTTGAAAATAAAGGCGTCTGAGTAATTCAGACGCCATTTTCATTTTTATTCGGTTTTTTCGGATGTTACCGATTCAGGTTATTGTTTCGTTATTTTTTCTAATAAGCTTTCGGGAGATTGTTACAGACGATTATTAATGTCGCCGATTTTCATTTTTCCGTCGTCGCGTTCGGCGGAAGCGGCATTTTTCGCACAAACGCTTTCATCACTTTTGCTTTGGAACTCTGTTTTCCCATGATCTTCTGCGTCTCTGCATTGACTGTCCGAGCTTTCATTGTTTTCCGAAGACGGAGAGGCGCAAGCCGTGTCTTTGCTTTTTTTGTGCTTTTCTTTTCCGCAGACTGAATGCTCGACGTGCTCTTCATGGTGCGGACCATATTTAGAAATGTGGAAGATATCCTTTATGGCTATCGGCGCATTTTCGCGCATGGGTTCATCTGCGAAGTGCTTTATTTTCGGGAAATTCCACTTGAAGTGGCGGGCAAGAACTCTCATGAGGAATATAACAAGGGCGCCCGTTATAACGGCGGGAATTCGCCCGACTGGCTTCCACATGAGAACTGCGGTAAGACTTCCCGCGATGCATGCGGAAGCGTAAACGTGCTTTACGAAAAGACGCGGTATATTGC
>CAKSJC010000020.1 GCA_934462885.1 uncultured Eubacteriales bacterium
ATGATTATAATCAGTATATCGATACCGAAAGCGCCGAAAATACAGAAGATCTCTCCAATCTGCCGGATATACTTCAAGAGCCGAACGAGCGTCTCCTTCCGCGATTCGTCGACAACGCAGATCTTCTCTCGGATGAGGATGAAGCAAAGCTTACCGAAACTCTCGACGAGATAAGCGAACGTCAGGATTTCGACGTGGTTGTTCTCACGGTACCCGCACTCGACGACGGATACACCGAAATTATGGATTTTGCTGACGACTACTACGATTACAACGGATTCGGAATAGGAGAAAACCGCGACGGAGCGGTGCTTGTTCTCGATATGGGAGAGCGCGATTGGTGGATATCTACTCGCGGATACGGAATTACCGCTTTTACCGACTACGGAATAGAGTACGTCGGCAAACAAATGGTTCCCTATCTCTCAGACGGAGATTATCTCGGCGGTTTTGAAAAATTCGCCGAATACGCCGACTATTACATAAACTGCGCAAAATCCGGAGAACCGTTCGATATTTCCGGAAATAATTCCGATTACAGCGAAGTTGAATACGACAAAGGAGAATATTTCAAAACTGTTGCTTTGAAATATTCGGTTATCTCAATAATTATCGGCGCTCTTCTCGGCTTCATTCCTGTTTCAATAATGAAGGGGAAGCTAAAAAGCGTTTCTCGCCGTAATGATGCAAACATGTATATGAAGAAAGACAGTCTGAATCTCACGTCTCAAAAGGACGTATTTCTCTACCAGAACTTATCGAAAACTGCCCGTCCCAAGGAAACCGAAAGTTCCGGCGGATCAAGCACGCATACTTCCTCATCCGGTGCAACTCACGGAGGAGGCGGCGGAAAATTCTGACGCTCATTCATTTAATACAGACTGTAAATCGCCGCTGTTTGCACATTGTGTTCTTTTCCCTTTTACATACAGTTTTCCCGTTGTTCAACCTTTAACTTGATACGTCAGACCGGTCGCGCCATTTGATGATTTTGCCATGCTGTCTATGCTAATTAAGAGCTTACCGTTACTTTTGGCTTCGTCAGCTTAATATAACATTTAGCTTTCAACTGACTTTTTTCAAATATAATGCATATTTTGTAATTCTACAAATTTTTATTTGCGTTTTTTTATAAAAGTATTGCAATTCAGGTAAAAAGGTGATAAAATACATTAGTATATGATATTATCCGTTCAGCGCACCCTCTCAGGCGCCGTCGGATCGTTTCGGTATTCATTCCGTAAAAATTTGAAAAGGGAGAAAAACAAAATGCCAAACATTAAGTCTGCTAAAAAGCGTGTTAAAGTTATTTCCGTTAAAACTCTTCAGAACAAGATGTTCAAAACATCTCTCCGCACTATCATAAAGAAATTCAATGCGGCTGTTGAAGGCGGAAACCGTGAAGAAGCTCTCGCAGCTTACAAAGAAGCTGTTAAGAAGATGGACCAGGCAGTAGCTAAGGGCATCGTTCACAAAAACAACGCAGCTCACAAGAAGAGCCAGTTCACACTGAAATTAAATCAAATGGCGTAAATCCGTACACCTCTGCTCCTTGACCCGTGAGCAGAGGTATTTGTTTGCGTACATAACGAAAGCCCATGTTCCGCGCTGCCGCGCCAAACATGGGCTTTACATATTTTGATTTGCTGCCTGACAAATGCGGCATGACGCACACAGCCTCAAATGTTCTTTATCCACTTGTAGCGGTTAACCTTGATCGCGGCGATGACGCATTTGTAAATCTGGTCGGCCTTCAGGCAGAAAAATATAACTGCGGGAGAAAGCTTAAATACAAACGCCGCGAGGAAAGACACCGGAAGTATTACTCCCCACATTGAAATTATGTCGAGGTAGAATACAAACGAAGTATCGCCGCCGCCTCTCACGATCCCCGTGTGGCACGGCATCTGGTACGATGTGCCGACAACGGTTATCGAAAGTATGAGCATAAAAGTACGCGCAAGTTCCGAGGTCTCGGGTGAAATATCGTAGAATCCGATTATGAAATTGCGGAAGAAAAAAATCCCGAGTCCGGTAAGTATGCCGAGTAAGATAAACACCCCTTGCAGCCACCTTGAACGGTAGACTATCTCTTTTTTCAACGTATCTTGCGGAACATTTTTCGATTCTCCGAGAGTTTTCGCTATCATGATAGACGCTGCGGTAGCCGAACCGTATGTAAAAACGCTCATTATCTGGAACACGGTTGAAGCAATACTGTTCGCTGAAATAACAGGCGCTGTAAGCCTTCCGAGAATAGCAGTCTGAAGCCCCATTGCAACTCCCCAAATTGCACCTGAAATTACGACAGGAAATGAAACTTTTACAAACTTTTTTGTTATTTCACGAGAAGAATGAAGGAAATCGGAGAATTTTACGTGAAGCTTTTTTTCAAAGAACGCGAGGTATATGAAAAGAACAAGAAACTCACCGACACGAGCGGTCAGTGTAGCAATAGCCGCACCCTCTATTCCCAGTTCAGGGAAACCGCATTTTCCGAAGATGAGCATATAGTTTAAGATAAAGTTCAAAATCAGCGCGACACACGAGTCGATAAATCCGATGAGAGTACACTCAACGCTTCGAAGCATGCCGAGAAGAGTCTGCGTTACGGCGAAAAAAACGTACGAAAGGCAGACGATCACAAAATATTTTTCCCCTTCTGCTATAACGTTAGGCTTATCCGCAAATATCCCGAGTATTTCCGTGGGAAATAAAAGCGCCGCAAACATGAAAAGAAAAGAAATAATGACGGCTACGCGCATCGCGGTAGCGGAAACCTTCTTTATATCTTCGATTTTCTTCTCTCCCCAAAAGCGCGAGGCTATAACAACGGTTCCGTCGGATATTCCGCCGACTATCATTTGCAAAAGAAACTGTATCTGATTTACGAGGAAAACTCCCGACAGAGCGAGTTCCGAATAACGTCCGATCATTACGTTATCAAGAAGATTGACTCCGTATACAATGATGTTCTGCCCGGCTATCGTGAGAAGAAGACGAAAAAAGCTGCGTTTAAAGTTTTTTCGTGATTCTTTTGCAGAAATGCTTTGTTCAACTGTTTCCATGGTAAATATTCCTTTAAGAGTAAAAATAAAAAAGTAAGAATCCTCACCGCCGCGGCGTGAGATTCTTACTTTTCTGCGACAGGTTCAGCGAACTATTGAAAAACAAGGCGCAAAAATAGAATTTCATAAAAACATCACATAATGTTCTCAGAGATAACAAGCGCCTGATGTAAAATTTGATTTGAGTTATTGAAACACAGAAGCACTTTTATTTATCGCTGTGTTTTGCATCCTTGCGCCCCCCGGAAGGCAGAATGTATCTGTCTGAATACTGCCTCAGATGTAAATCGAAGAATTATCCGTGAATGCGGGGAGATGCTCAAGTTTCTTTCCCGTTCCGATAGCGACGCAGGAAACGGGATTTTTTGCGATGACGGTTTTAATGCCGGTAGCATGCTCGATAAGCCTGTCAAGTCCGTGAAGAAGACATCCGCCTCCCGTCATGACAATACCGTTTGCGAGGATATCCCCGATAAGCTCGGGGGGAGTGCGTTCGATAACGGAGCAGACGGCTTCGATTATTGCTGTGATAGGCTCTTTCAGCGCGTTGGGAATCTCATCGGATGATATCCGTACTACTCTCGGAAGTCCTTGTATGAGACAGCGTCCTTTAACTTCGAGAACGCGTTTTTCTTCTCTCGGCCATGCGGAGCCGATACGGATCTTTATGGCTTCCGCAGTGCGCTCGCCAACAAGCACGTTATATTTTTTACGTATGTATCTGATTATTGAATCGTCAAACTTGTCTCCTGCGATTTTTATCGATTCGGAAACGACGATACCTGAGAGAGAAATGACCGCAATATCGGTAGTTCCGCCTCCTATATCGACTATCATATGCCCGTTTGGTTCGTATATATTTATGCCGGCGCCGATCGCCGCGGCAACGGGTTCTTCGATGAGGTATGCTTTTTTTGCGCCCGCCTGAGTAGCGGCATCAATTACGGCTCGCGCTTCAACTTCGGTAACGCCGGACGGAACGCAAATAACTACATTTGGTTTGAAAATCACTGTGCCGCAGGCTTTTTTTATGAAATACTGTATCATACGCTGAGTTACGTCGTACTGACTGATCACACCGTCGCGCAGGGGGCGAATGGCTGTTATATTGCCGGGGGTTCTTCCCAGCATGAGCTGAGCTTCTCGTCCGACTTTTAGGACGCGCTCGGTATTTTTATCGATAGCGACGACCGAAGGTTCTTTTATGACTATGCCCCGTCCTTTGACGTAAACAAGAACAGTGGCGGTTCCAAGATCAATTCCGATATCCTTGCTCATATTTTCCCCTCCTTTCGCGTTTTTCCGACTCATTTGCGGAATATACTAAGTTAAACAGTCAAATTCTCTTTCATTATACAACACTTATCCCGTTTTTGCAACGGTTAATCAAAAATTTAACAAGATGGACGAAACAACAAGATAATGAGATATGGAAATTATTTTTTCAATGTTCAAGAAAAAATAAATTAAATGTGATAAAATGAATGCACAAATATAATGCGGTGCGTTTTTTAGCCTTTTCGACTCGAAGCACCGTCAACTTACACGGCAACTTGCGTAAAAATGACGCGCGCTGCCCGTTTCGGTTATACAAAACGCCCGCTTGGCGATTGAATTTAAGCAAAAAATAAAAACGGAGGTACATAAATTGATTGAAGTAAAAAACTTAGTCAAAAAATACGGAGATTTTGAAGCCGTGCGCGGAGTCAGCTTCACCGTCGAGGAAGGCGGAATATACGGCTTCCTCGGACCGAACGGCGCCGGAAAATCAACTACCATGAACATCATCACGGGATGTCTCGCCGCGACTGCCGGAGAAGTCACAATCGACGGGTTTGATATATACAAAGATCCCGAAGAAGCTAAAAGCAAAATAGGTTATCTTCCCGAACAGCCGCCGCTCTACACCGACATGACGCCCACCGAATACCTCACTTTTGTCGGACGCGCAAAGGGGCTTTCCGGAGCAAAACTCCACAGATGTGTGGACGAGATCATAAAAAAGACAAATCTGTCCGAGTATAAGGACCGCCTTATCGCAAATCTGTCGAAAGGCTATAAGCAGAGAGTCGGCATAGCCGAAGCAATAATCGGGGATCCGAAAGTCATCATCCTTGACGAGCCAACTGTCGGACTCGACCCTCGTCAGATAATCGAAATCCGCGAGCTTATCCGCTCTCTCGGAGGTGATCACACCGTTATCCTCTCAAGCCATATACTCTCGGAGATAAGCGCGGTATGCGATTATGTGATAATAATGTCAAAGGGAAAGATTGCGGCGAGCGATACTCTTGAAAATCTTACAAAACTTTATGAGGGTAAGAACAATATTGATATAATCGCACGCGCGGAACCCGAAAAAATAAAAGAAGCTCTCATGAAAATTGACGGAGTTCTGTCTGTCGAATGTGAAAAAACACCGGAAGATATGACACATGTGCGTATTGCCTCAGAGCGTGAATGCGATGTCCGTGAGAAAGTATTCTTTGTTTTTGCGGAGATGAAATATCCTATCGTTTCAATGGAATACGAAGAGGTAACTCTTGAGAAAGTATTCCTGGAATTGACGGGAGCCGACAACATCGAAAACTCGAATACCAAAGAGAGCACAGAGAAAAAATCCTCTGCGCGCGACTCAACAGACTCCATGGGAGACGCGGAAAAAGAGTCGGAAGACGACGATGAACAAAGCTCCGAAATCGGAAATGAAATCTCCGCCGGACGAGGGAGCGGTGATAAAAATGACGGCGGAGACGACTATACTCCGCTTTTCGGAGGAGAGGTGTAAAAAATGACTGCTGTTTACAGAAAAGAGTTAAAATCATATTTTTGCGGAATGACCGGCGCGATATTTATAGGCTTTGTTCTTCTGTTTACCGGTATTTTCACGGTTGTCAACAACTTCAAGGGATATTATCCCGATTTTGAATATACCGTATCGGCGGTTTCGTTTATTTATCTTCTCGTGATACCGATAATAACCATGCGTTCGGTTGCGGAAGAAAAACGCGCGAAAACAGACAAGCTCCTGTATTCTCTTCCGATGAGCATGGGCGAAATCGTGTGCGCAAAGTATTTCGCGATGCTTACGGTTCTTCTTATTCCGACCGTTGTAATGTCTTTATATCCGCTCATAATGTCATCTTACGGAATCGTTAATTTCAGCGCAGCTTACGCCATGATATTTGCGTTCTTTCTTCTCGGCGCAACTCTAATTTCGATCGGAATGTTCATCTCTTCCCTTACGGAAAGTCAGGTCATAGCCGCGGTAGCAAGTCTCGGAGTGATGATACTCGATTACTTTATGACGGGAATAGCAAATCTTATTCCGATGAGCGCCGCAGCGTCTCTCGCCGGAGTTATCGGCTTAATCGTGGTACTCGGACTCATAGTAAACGTAATGGTGAAAAATCAACTTATTGCGATATGTGCGTCTGCTATACTTTGCGGAGCGGCTGTACTTGTATATATTTTTGCACCGTCGATTTTGGAAGGACTTATACCTAATTTTCTCTCGTCTGTTTCGGCGTTTGATAAACTGACGTCTTTCAGAAGCGGAATTTTTGATCTGACGGCTGTCGTATATTATTTGTCGGTTTCGGCATTGTTTGTTTTTCTCACTGTGCAGTCAATGGAAAAGAAACGTTGGAATTGACGGGGAGGTAAATAAAAATGAACGAAAAGAAGCTTAATAAAAAATATCTGAAGATAGGTTCTTACAGTATCGCAGTATGCGCGGTCGTCTGCGCGATCGTGATACTTATAAATATGCTCGTCGGCGAAATCCCGTCGGTCTATACGAAATACGACTTTTCAAGCCTCAACCTCTTCTCGATCGGAGACGAAACAGCCGAAATACTCGCGGGAGTCGACGAGGATGTAAACGTCTATATACTCACGGCACGCGGAAGCGAATCTCAGACTACCGTAGAATTTCTCGAACGCTACTCCGGCATGAACTCGCATATCAAGGTTTCAACGGTAGACCCCGTTACCAATCCCGGCTTTGTCGAAAAATACACGGATAATGAGCTTAGCGATAACTCCGTTATCTTTGAGAGCGCGAAGAGAAGCTATGTTATAGATTATAACGACATTTATCCGAGACAGTATTCCGATGAGGAACTTTATTACTATTATTATTCCGGACAGATTCCCGCCGGAACGCCGTATTTTAACGGAGAACTCATGTTCACCACGGCTGTCGATTATGTGACGCGCGACGATCTCCCCGTCATGTATGCTCTTACCGGTCACGGAGAAACAGAACTCGACTCAACTTATGCCTCATATATTTCGTCTGAAAATATTGCAACCAATGAACTCAGTCTGCTGACAGCGGACGAGATACCGCGCGACTGTACGTCGATACTGATAAATGTTCCGACTTCCGATATTTCTGCGGACGAGTGCGAAAAGCTGGAAAAATACCTTGACGAGGGAGGAAACATCATACTCGTCACAGGCGCCGTAACGTACACCTCGTATTCAATGCCGAATATAACCGCACTCTGCGCTTATATGGGACTTGAGAGCGTAGACGGAATGGTGGTTGAGGGAAATCGGAACAACTATCTTTACGACCCGAGATATCTTCTTCCCGTTCTCGGAACAACATACGACGGACCTCTCTCCCTTTTGTCGTCATCGAAAATATATACTCTTATGTACGCTTCACACGGAATACTTGACATAGGAACCCATGAAGTGACACCTCTTATGTCCTCAACGACATCGGCTTTCGTAAAAGAAAACTTCTTAACCGACAACTCTGTTACAAAGTCCGACGGAGATATTTCGGGTATGGTATACGTCGGAGCGGCAGTCACGGGGGAAGCCGACGGAACCCGCGCGGAAAACTATAAGTTCGTATGGTTTTCTTCGCCGTCGATAACAGATTCTTCGGCTGACTCCTACGTGTCGGGAGGAAACTCCGCAGTATTCACCTCAACATTAAACTGGATGAGCGCAAGTAAAACGAATCTTTCGATAATGGCAAAGCAGATGCAGGTTGAAGCTCTTGTCATTCCCGAATCGGCTTCCGCTTTCTGGTCTGTCGCAGTGGTGTTTATTGTTCCGATTTCCGTTTTTATCTGCGGATTTGTCGCTTGGTTCAAACGCCGCAGAAAGTGAGGCGTAATATATGTCTAAAAAGAAAAAAAACAAATATCTCTTTCCAATCATTCTTATTGTACTTCTTTGCGCTCTCGCTGTCGGATACGCCGTTTTATCAGCTGCTAACAAAAAAAATGCGGCTCTTGAAAAAGAAGCACAAGAATCCGCATCCGAACCTGTTATGATCGCAGAATTTGATCCATCATCCGCAGTTGAAATTTCATTCTCCAAAAATGAGGGAGACATGATAGTGTTTCTGAAAAAAGACGGAAAATGGACATATTCTCCGGACGACACATTCCCGCTTGACGAAGAAAAAGTGTCAAAAATGGCGTCTGCACTCTCATCGATCTCCGTTATCCGCGAGGTGAACGAAGGGGACGAATCCGAATACGGTCTAACCGAACCCGCCTACACGATGGATATAAAGTATTCCGACGGCACGTCACACGAATATAAAATAGGAGATTACAACTCGTTCGGCGGAGGATATTATTTTTCGGCAGACGGTAAAATTTATCTTATAAAATCGGGGCTTGGAAATTATTTTGATTATGAGCTGTCGGATTTTCTTGTCCTTGACAGTATACCTTCCGACATAGAAGAAGATTATATCGTCTCGGTAACCGTAAAAAATGACGGAAAAGAAAACGTGATAACAGATAAAGACGGAATTAAATCGGTCTTTTCAGCGATAAAAAGCCTTAAATTTGACATATGTGCCGATTATTATGCTGAAGCGGAAGAAAAATCGTCGCATTTCGGTATTGACGGGAATAACAGTGTTGAGATAAAATATAAGAAAGCCGTTGTTTCAGGCGATACCGACGGCAATGAAACCGAAACGAGGCTCGACTCGTCGTATAAGATACTTTTCGGAGATGATGCCGGACATGACAGCGGTTTTTATTCTTCTCCCGAAAATTCTACTATTGTATATACCGAGGACAGAGCCGCGGTTCTTGACATACTCGGATATATTGGATATGCTCCGCAACCGGATGAAACAACCCAGTGGGGATAACCGCCCCACTCACGAGGCTGCAGCCTTACTTTTAATTAACAATAACAAACGGTGACAAAATGAAAACTACTCTTGAAATAATGAAAGAGACGCACGGCGCGGCAAGCGCAATAATGAACGCCGGAACTGACGAAAAAAACAAGATACTCGAATGTATGGCAGAAAGTCTCCTGAACGCAAAGAGTGAAATTCTCGCCGCAAACGAGACTGACGCAGAAGAAGCGCGCGGAAAAATATCCGAAGTAATGCTCGACAGACTCCGGCTTTCTTCCGATAGGATAAATTCCATGGCAAAGGGAATACTTGATGTCCGCAATCTTCCCGATCCGGCATGGAGAAAACTCGAAATTATAAAAAGGTCTGACGGAATGACTATAGAAAAAACTGCCGTACCGCTGGGAGTTATCGCGATAATCTATGAAAGCAGACCGAACGTCACCTCAGACGCCGCCGCTCTCTGCATAAAGAGCGGGAACGCCGTTATATTAAGAGGAGGGCGCGAAGCATAC
This sequence comes from uncultured Eubacteriales bacterium, assembly GCA_934462885.1. Lineage (GTDB taxonomy): Bacteria > Bacillota > Clostridia > Oscillospirales > CAG-272 > UMGS1696. Next base: position 9,717 of record CAKSJC010000020.1, read on the forward strand.
CGCTCATCGACAGCAATAACGGCTGCCTTGAAAAAAGGATGCGCCGCAGCCGGCTTTCCTATGGAAATAATCGGACAAGTCGAAGATACCACGCGCCAGAGTTCGATAGATTTGATGCGCGGTGTGGGATATATTGATCTGCTCATTCCGCGCGGAGGAGCCGGTCTTATCCGCGCTTGCGTTGAAAACGCAAAAGTTCCCTGTATAGAAACCGGGACGGGAATATGTCATATCTACGTAGATAAGAGCGCTGATCTTTCTATGGCTGTAAAAATCATAAACAATGCGAAAACAAGCCGACCGTCTGTGTGCAACGCCGCTGAGGTATGTCTTGTGCATAAAGATATAGCGGGAAAATTCCTTCCTATGATAAAAAAAGCTCTTGTTGACGACAGACAAAAGGCGGGACTTGTGCCGGTCGAAATGCGCATTGACAAGAAAGCTGCTGAATATATAGACGGCAAGCCGCTCGGAGAAAACGACTTTGATACGGAGTTTCTTGACTATATAATGGCATTCGGAATTGTTTCTTCCGTTGAAGAAGCGATAATGCACATTTCCGCACACTCGACGCACCACAGCGAATCGATAATAACGCGCGATGAATCCGCGGCGGATCTTTTCACACGTTCAGTCGACAGCGCGGCGGTTTATGTAAATGCAAGCACACGCTTTACCGACGGCGGAGAATTCGGCCTGGGATGCGAAATGGGTATATCGACACAAAAACTCCACGCACGGGGACCTATGGGGCTGAACGAGCTTTGTACTTATAAATACATAGTAAAAGGAAACGGAAATATAAGATAACGGACAGAACGCTCTTTTATGTGCTGACGATAAATCGCACTAAAACCGCAAATCATGTCACATACGGATCAGGGAGGATTTTTTGCAAAATGAAAAAAATTGGTTTTATCGGAATAGGAAATATGGGAGGAGCCATACTCGAAGCAGTAGCAAAGAAACTTCCCGGAGATGAGATGATGGTGTGCGACCACAACGGCGATAAAACTGCGCGCGCCTCGGCAAAATACGGCTGTATCGTCTCTTCCGCAAATGAAATCGCCGAAAACTCGGAATATCTTATGATGTGTGTTAAGCCGCAGGCGGCAGCCTCAGCTTTTGCAGAAATATCCGACACTCTGTCCGCACGTTCAAAGCCTCCGATCATTGTTTCGATAATGGCGGGAGTTTCGATAGAAGCAGTCTCAACTATGGCACGTGTAAAATGCCGCGTTATACGCATTATGCCAAACGTCGCGGCATCGATCGGCGAGTCGATGACGCTTTGCGCGACCGGTTCTGAAGTATCTGACAATGAACTTAACGAGTTCCTTGATTTCATGTCGGAATCCGGAAAAATCGACATAATACCTGAAAAACTTATTGACGCTTCATCCGCCCTTTCAGGCTGCGGACCGGCTTATGTTTGTATGTTTGTTGAAGCGCTTGCGGACGGCGCGGTAGAGTGCGGAGTTCCCAGAAAAAACGCAATGGAATACGCGCTGCGCACTCTTATCGGTACAGCAAAGCTTATTGAAGAAACCGGCAAGCATCCCGGACTTATCAAAGACGAGGTCACAAGCCCCTCCGGAACGACGATCGAAGGTGTTCGCGCACTTGAAAGAGGCGCTTTCCGTTCATCAGTCTCGGAAGCCGTTATAGCCGCTTATGAGAAAACCATGAAACTGAAAAAATAAGCGCAAGACAGTTCGGTGACTTTTATCGGGATAAGCAAACCCTCACGCAATTATATGCACAGAAGACTTCTCGGTTTTTCTTGAATATTCGCAAAAAAAGCTTAAACAGCAAAATAGGTGACATTTATGAAAATGTCACCTATTTTATCTTTTATTATGTCATTATTTGTTTTTCATCATTCTCATAGAGTTTAGAACTGCGAGCATTGTAACGCCCACATCTCCGAAAACCGCTTCCCACATTCCGCTGATACCGCATGCGCCAAGTACAAGAAGTATCGCTTTTACCGCCAAAGCAAATGTGATGTTTTCAACAACGATACGTCTCGTCTTTTTTGAAATAGCAACAGCGTCGATCAGTTTCGAAGGCTCGTCGGTCATCAGAACCACGTCGGAAGCTTCAATCGCCGCATCTGAGCCAATCTGTCCCATTGAAATTCCAACGTCCGCTGAAGCAAGTACCGGCGAATCATTTATTCCGTCCCCGACGAACGCCACTTTAAGAGGATTTTCGCTGTCTTTTTTCGCGATATCCCAAAGAATCTCGGCTTTTTCGCCGGGAAGAAGCGAAGCGCGGTATTCGTCTATTCCAAGCTCACCCGCGACAGAGCGCGCAACCTCTTCCGAGTCTCCGGTCAGCATAACAATCTTTTTTATACCGAGTTTTTTTAGTTCTCCGATAGTTTCTGCGGAATCTTCCTTCGCAGAGTCGGCTATAACGATACATCCAAGATAGCGCGAATCTGCGGCAACGTATACTTTCGTTCCTATTGCTGAACACTCGTCATATTTTATTCCGAACTGACTGATGAGCTTCTCGTTTCCCGCCAAGAGTTTCTTTCCGTCGTAGAGGACCGATACCCCATGACCCGAAATTTCGGTATAGTCCGAAATTTTGGAACGCTCAATATCCGCGGCTGCCGCGGTGATAGACTCGGCTATCGGATGAGTAGAGTAAGCTTCGGCGTAAGCTGCGCATTGCAATACCTCATCTTTTGAAACGCCGTCTGCCGGAATAACCTCTTTTACTCGGAATTCGCCTTTTGTAAGAGTTCCGGTTTTATCGAAAATGACCGCATCAAGCTTTGAGAGAAGCTCAAGATAGTTACTTCCTTTTACGAGAATACCCGCTCTCGACGCGGCTCCTATGCCTCCGAAGAACGTGAGCGGAACGGAAATAACAAGCGCGCAGGGACAAGATACGATAAGGAATGTGCAGGCGCGTTCGAACCAAGTGGTAAAGTCAAGTCCGAAGAATAATGTCGGAACAACGCAAAGGAGAACCGCGCCGACGACGACTGCGGGAGTGTAATATTTTGCGAACTTAGTAATAAAGTTTTCTGCGGGAGCTTTGCGTGATGAAGCATTGCGCACAGCGTCGATTATCTTTGTCGCGGTTGATTCGCCGAACTCTTTCGTCGTGCGGACTTTTATGGTTCCGCTCTTGTTTATTCCGCTGGAGAGAACTTCGCTTCCGATATACGCATGAACCGGTCTTGATTCTCCGCTCAGCGCACTCATGTCGAGATAAGTGTCTCCTTCTTCAACAACACCGTCAAGCGGAATTTTTTCTCCGGGACGGATGAGGATCAATTCGCCGATCTCCACTTCGTCGGGATGTACTGTCAGTTCCTCTCCGTCTCGAATAACGCACGCAGTATCCGGTCTTATATCCATAAGAGCCGAAATGGAACGTTTTGAGCGTCCGACTGCCGCGTCCTCAAACATCTCGCCTATCTGATATAGTAACATTACAGTTGCGGCTTCAGGATATTCGCCGATTGCAAACGCGCCTACGCTCGCTATGCTCATGAGAAAGTTTTCGTCGAAAACTCTTCCCTTTATGATATTACGTAAAGCAGAGAATAAAACATCGTAACCAAGGATAAGAAATGACGCCGTATATATTCCGACAGACAAATACGGATTTATCTTCGTAAAACGTGAGATGATAACGCCTGCCGCAAGCAAAACACCGCCAATGATGATTCTGAGAAGAGGAGACTTTTCGTCAGAGTCCTCATCATCTTCATTGTGTTCTTGACCATCGTTTTTTTGTTTGCCGCTGCAGTGATCGTGAGCGGAGCGAGCGCCTCTTTCCGATATTCCTTCGTAAACCGAAACATCGGGTTCAAACATATGTACCGCCTTTTCTATATCGTCGAAAAGTTCCGCTCCCTCTCTGTCTGTCTCAATCGTAAGAGACTCAGTCATAAGGTCGACAGAAGCAGAGCTTATACCGGAAACTTTAGAGATTTCGTTCTGTATTTTCGCGGCACAGTTCGGACAGTCAAGTCCTTTCAGTGTGTATTTCTTTTCCATGGCTCTTCTCCTTTGGCATATTTATGTACAGTTGATCAAACGCTCAACTGTCAGCGTTTATTTTACCCCGCCAACACGACGGGGGTAAAATCGGTATTAATAATATATGAATTCAAGTTTTCGGGGAATATATGAGAGTACATATTAAATGATTTAATGAAAAAAAGTTTGAACATTTCAGGCTCATCGAAGTTTTTACTCATGAATGTGATCGAAGCCCATATCCAATATCTTTCTCACATGATCATCAGCAAGGGAATAGTATACGTTCTGTCCTTCTCTGCGGAATTTCACAAGATTTGCGAGACGCAAAGCTTTAAGCTGATGTGAGACAGCAGATTTCGTGATTCCGAGAAGAGCTGCGAGATCGCAAACGCACATTTCCTCAAACTCAAGAGCATGAAGAAGCTGAACGCGGCTTCCGTCTCCGAACATTTTAAAAAGGGAGGCAAGCTCAATATATTCGTCTTTTTCGGAAAGCGTATTTTTTACTCTTTCGACAACATCTTCATGTATTATATCGCAGTCGCAGGCTTCAGCAATTTTGTTTTTTTTCATTAACATACTTCCTATGTTTCATCATGTCAGTTGAATGATTGTTCAACTGTTTGTATTATACACAATTTTTACTGCTTTGTCAATAGGGATGCAAAAATTTTTAAAAAATATAAATCAAAAGAAAATCTTTTTTAACTAACTTGCATAATAATTATTTAAAAAACATACTTTTAAAATGAGAGATATAAAGAAGAAATGCGTATATACAGCAAAAAAAGCGAAACATTTTTATATTTTCGAAAAAAAATTGACAAATTAATTTATGTGTTGACATTTTTATAATCTTATGTTATAATTTATTGACATCAAAAATATTTTTATTGGAGGATTTTATGAAATTTTGTCCAAATTGTCATCTGACTTATGATGACACCGTTGATGTTTGCGGGCAATGCGGAACAAATCTGCAAAATATGTCGCAATCTCAGCAAGTTTTCACAAACCCTACCGACCACACAGCAGAGTTCACAGCTGAGGATATTTCTCAGAATAAGGTTCTTGCAATGATTCCTTATTTACTCGGCATTTTCGGGATTATTGTCTCCCTTCTTGCCTCCGGAACATCACCGTATGCAGCGTTCCATGTTAAACAGGCTCTCAAGATTTACGTTGTACAGGAAATTTCAGTCGTTCTATGCATAATTCCGTTCCTCGGTTGGATTGTTGCAGGCATTTGGTCTATTATTTCTCTCGTTATCACGATTATCTGCTTTATTCAGGTGTGCAAGGGCAAAGCAAAAGAACCCGCTATCATCTGTAATTTCAAGTTCCTTAAATAATAAAGTTTTTAAGGAATATTTAATACATAAAACGGTCTCCCAAAAGGCACCTTTCGTAAGGAAGGTGCCTTTTTGAGTTTTGCACAGTGTTATTTCCCGAAAATGCTTTTGAAAAAAACTAATTTCTCAAGTTATTGCATAATTTAATATCCAACAGTACACTGCAGTTGTATTGCAAACATGAGAGCTTTCCTTCTGTGGTTCGCAAATGTGAAACGAATAATGCAACTCAATGGTAAAAGCTGCACCTCGGAGGTTGCGCGAAAGCGTCAACCTCGCGAGTGGGGCGGTTTTCTTTACTTA
>CAKSJC010000021.1 GCA_934462885.1 uncultured Eubacteriales bacterium
AGCAAACCTCAAGTACACAACTAAGTAAAAATACAATTAAAGTATTCTTTATGTTGTGCAGAAAGGAAAAGCGACAGATTGGAGGTTTGCGGCAAGCAAACCTCAAGTACACAACTAAGTAAAAATATAATTAAAGTATTCTTTATGTTGTGTACATTATACCATATAAATATTGCTTTTGCAATAGATACTCCGAATTTTTTCTAAATATTGGGAATGACCTTTTTTTACATGTAAGTTTAAAGAGAAAAAAGCGTCTTTCTGTGGGAAAAGTCAGGCTTAGTATAGAACAAAGTAATTTTGAAGCGCTGTGATCAGCGAAGATCTTCGCTTCCTGCGAAAAGTTCACATATAGCGTCAATGTTCGACTTGTCGAAGACCGTGTCGCGAGGAGTGTGAATTTTGTCCATATAGTAGCCTATAAACCGACACTTTGACTTCTTCAGCGCGCAGAACGCTATGCTGTTTTTGAAATTGAATTGATCCGAAGGATATATAGTTCCTCGCTTTGGCGATGGAAGGTGCGATTTCCCGTATTTTGAAAAAACTGAGGAAGCGCGTGCGTTGATTTGCGCCCAGTCTTTTGTAAGTTCCGCCCTTTTTGAAGCTATTGATACGATAGTGTCGCCGTCGGAGACGCAGTCGAAGTTTATTACAATGGTGTTTTTTCGTATATCAGGGTATTTTTTTGCAAACGCCGCCGAGCCGAAAAGACCGAGCTCTTCGTTGTCAAAAAGAACAAAGGCACAGTCGGGATCGTGGACGAGGCGGGCGGCAAGCTCAAGGACGCAAACGACTCCGGAGGTGTTGTCGTTTGCCGTGTGCGGATTTGCAGGCCCTGATGTAATGAGATACATCTCGGCAAGAAACGGTATGAACAGTGCAATTTCCGTGAGAATGAACGAATTTGTAAACATTGCCGCAAGAAGCGAAAGACCGAACGGTATCACGAGAAGCACTATTCCGACTACTATCTGATAAATAAGATATACAGGAATGTTGAACGGCGTTATAAAGTTCGGAACAAAAAGACGCGCGCACGTGTCATAGTGAGCTGTAAAAATCTTTTTTGCACGGCTTGGATCGCCGATGATAATGTTTCGGCTCTTTATTAGCGTTCCGCTTTCTTCAAGCTTCATTCTGTCGCCGAATATTTCGCGTACATATTCTATAAAATGCGTCTTTTGTTTTTTTGTCTTTCTTACCTCAAAGTCGCGTAAGATATCTGCTTTAAAATCATTCGTCATCATTGTAAAATTCCTTATAAAATTAGGGGCGGTGAAATGGATTTTTGCCTGCTGACCGTTAAAATCACGAAACGCTTCCTTGTCCTATAACAGAGAGGAGTGATATGAAAGTTATTAGAAGGATGCAGAGTGCGGATATTGCGAGCAGGATTAGGAACTTTTTCTTTTCGCCTGTTTTATGAAATTTTATGAGACCTCCTACACACCACGGGAGGAAGAATGCCGCGGCGAGTGAAGCGTAAAGAATAATCCTTAACATCAGATCTCGCAGTTTCCAACAGTTCTCGGGAACGGAATAACGTCACGGATGTTCGAGACTCCCGTAAGGTACATAACGCATCTTTCGAATCCAAGACCGAAGCCCGCGTGACGCGCGGAACCGTATTTTCTCAGATCGAGGTAGAAACCATAGCCTTCCTTGTCAAGACCGAGTTCATCCATGCGAGCGGAGAGCTTCTCCAAATCGTCCTCACGCTGGCTGCCTCCTATAATCTCTCCGATTCCGGGAACAAGACAGTCCATAGCGGCAACGGTCTTTCCGTCGTCATTCTGCTTCATGTAGAACGCCTTTATCTCTTTCGGATAATCCGTTACGAATACAGGACGTTTAAATATCTGCTCAGTGAGATATCTTTCGTGTTCAGTCTGAAGATCGCACCCCCAGAATACCTTGTAGTCGAATTTGTCGTTATTTTTTTCGAGAAGCTCAACGGCTTCTGTATAGGTAACGCGGCCGAAATCGCTTGATACGACGTGATTGAGTCTTTCAATAAGTCCGCGGTCCACGAACTGGTTAAAGAACTGCATTTCTTCGGGAGCATTTTCCATAACGTAGGTGATGATATATTTCAGCATATTTTCAGCGAGTTCCATGTTGTCGTTAAGATCGGCGAAAGCGATCTCCGGTTCGATCATCCAAAACTCAGCCGCATGCCGTGTTGTGTTTGAGTTTTCCGCACGGAAAGTCGGACCGAACGTGTAGATGTTGCGGAATGCCATTGCATAAGTTTCACCGTTCAGCTGACCGGACACCGTGAGGTTTGCGCTTTTTCCGAAGAAATCCTTTGAGAAATCGACGCGACCGTCCTCAGTCGTCGGAATGTTGTTTAAGTCGAGCGTGGTAACGCGGAACATTTCACCGGCGCCTTCGCAGTCACTCGCAGTGATGATAGGAGTATGAACGTAAACAAAACCTCTCTCTTGGAAGAACTTGTGGATAGCGTAAGCCGCGAGAGAGCGCACGCGGAACACCGCCTGGAAGAGATTTGTTCTGGGACGGAGATGAGAGATTGTGCGGAGATATTCGATAGTATGGCGTTTTTTCTGAAGCGGATAATCGGGAGTAGACGCTCCTTCAAGAATGATTTCGTCTGCGTGTATTTCAAAAGGCTGCTTTGCATCTGGGGTTTCGACGATGCGGCCCTTTACTATAACGGCGGATCCTACGTTGTATTTGCATATTTCGGCGAAATTTGAGAGTTTGTCGTCGTAAACGATCTGAACGGGTTCGAAGAACGTTCCGTCAGCCATTGTTATAAATCCGAAAGTTTTGGAGTCTCTGATACTTCTGACCCAGCCGCCCACTGTGACCGCATTATGATCAATATTTGCTCTTTCGCGGTAAAGCTGTCTGACAGTTGTAAGTTCCATAAATTTGTATGACCTTTCGTAAAAAATGAGAATATATATAATATGTAATTATATCACAGAAGAGAGAATAAATGCAATATTTTTCTCTGAAAATGCGGTAAATTGAATAAATATTTCATTAAAAGACAGAACGCCGCCTGCGATAGTCGCGCTTTTGAAGAAAATCCGGAGCGCAGGCGTTCGAAAGGCGGCGTATATGATGGCGAAAATATGATAACCTGGGTACTATAATTTTTTCAAAAGAAGATTCAGTATGAGATCGATGGCGTTTGTAACGTCTTTTCTTAAGATAACGTTTGCGGGAGTGTGCATATATTTCACGGGAATGCAGAGCGCGGAGCACTTTATTCCGAGTTCTGAGCAAAGGATACCGTGATCTGCGGCCGCTTCATTTTGCTTTTCGGCAAAAATAAGAGAAGTTTTCACAGTCGGGCATGTGTTTAATTTTTCATTCAAATTCCTATCAAAGAGGCTGCCGCCGTACATTGACGGAATAAATAATTCTCCGACGGTTTCCGAATTTATGCCGGATACGATGACGGCATGGTCGGGAATAATGCCGTATTTTTTTTCGATAATTCGCAGGGCGGGCATAGCCGATGAACAGTTTAATTCATATCTTGACGCAAATATAAAATATACGTCGAACGAAAGCTCGTCATTATCTGTCAGCGTCTGCATGACATTGCATAAAACAGAGCAGCCTGCGGAGCGCGACAATGCTTTTCCTTTGAAATAATCGTTTTTATTGCCGAATTTTACAAAATCAGAGCGGAATACCGCATAGTCTCCCGACTGTACAAGGGAGTCTGACTCCGCTTTGTTTTTTGAGCCGATGTCGATGTAAAGAGAATCAAATCCAACGGCGCCGCCGAGGTGAACGGGTTTGATTCCGAAATATCCGTTTACGCGCCGCAGATTACTGCCCAGCGTTACGTTTTTCGCCGCGAGTACTTTCGGATTTTTCAAAGTCAGCGGGGAAATTTTTATATATCCGTCATCGTCGATTTCCTTTACCATGAAGCATTCCTCATCCATATGAGAGATGAGAACAACGGGTTTTTTTTTCTCTTTTCTTTGGGAGCGAGAGGCTATTTTGGCGATAACGCTTCCGTTATCCGCACGGAAAACGTCGTCGACATACTTTTCGGCGAATGATATTATCTTGTCTGCCGCCTCGTTTTCAAATCCGGATGGCGCGAACGAAAGGGAGAGCGCGCGGATGAGATTGGTCAGTCCGTTATATTTTCTTTTGATCATTTTTCACCCACTCCCTTGATTACCAAAGATATAAGCCGTATAAATTCAGCGACGTCGCGGAGCGATAGAGACTCGTTATAAGAATGCATTCCGGAGAGCGGAATACTGACAACAGCTGTGACAATGCCGCGGTTTTGATTTATCAGATGGGTTGCGTTAGTTCCCGTAGATGTGGATTCGACTACCTTTTGGAGAGGAACGGCATTTTTCTCGGCGAGAGAGATTATTTTTTCGGTAAACGTGCGGTCTGTTACCGCCGAGAGGGATATCATGGGACCTTTCCCGAGTTCGCCGCTCTCAGCTTTGCCGACTCCGGGAGTCCGTGCAAAATTAACGTCTGTCACGATCGCAAGATCGGGATCTATTGCCACAGCGGCACATTTTATACCGCCTTGACCTATCTCTTCACCGGAAGAGAGGGTCACATAAACGTCGTATTCCGATTCATCAGCCGGAGTGTTTGCCGCGGCGCATATAAGAGCGGCGGCACACGCTTTGTCATCAAAAGAACGTCCTGTAAGACGATCTGGATTGAGTTCTGATATTGAGCAGGCATATCCAATCGGCGAGGACACCGGAACCATGGAGACTGCTTTTTCGTAAGACATTCCGATATCGACTCTAAACTCTTTGATTTCGGGATTTTTTTTATCGCATTCTCTTCCGGTGTATTCGTGAGGCGGTACGAGAACGCCGAAAATTTTTTTGCGTCCGTAAACGAAAACATCGGCGGCGGAGAGGATCGTTTTATCGAAACCTCCGACCGGCGCTACGGCGAGCGATCCGTCCGGATTTACTTTTGAGACGAGCATTCCTATTTCGTCAATATGCGCGTCTATCATTAGTTTTTTTCTTTTTCCGCCTTTTTGTGAATTTTTACGTAGAATAATATTTTTTGCGTTGTCAATGCTGACTTCGTCAAAAAGAGGATCAAGAACAGGCTTTATTTCGGAAAAAACATGATCTTCGAAGCCGCCAATCGACATCGTATCGCAAAGAAGCTTTAATAATTCTTTATATTCCGGCATTTTTTGCTCCTGTTTTAATTTTCAAGAATCTTGATGTGTGAACATTTTGAAAAAAGGTTGGAATCCGACAGCTTTGACGGAGTTACCGCACCAACGCCGTATACGCGCAGACAAGCGGTCAGTAATTTTTTTAATTTTACGTTTATCCGTATTTGTACGCACGATATTTTTGCTTGTTTGGCTTATAAAGAAGGGTATCTCGTCGATGGTCCGTTATATTCAAAGAGAATTTACGATTTCCTTGAAGCGTCGTCCTCGTACTTCAAAATTCAAAAAAGCATCGAAAGAAGCGGAGGCGGGGGAGAGGATAACCGTGTCTCCGGGAGAGGCGATCTCGGCAGCTGTTCGCACGGCTTTTTCAAAATCGGGTTCTCTTACTATCTTCAGAGTTTTCTTTACGTCGTCCGTGTATTTGGGTGAAGAAACAATTGCGTCGTATATTTTTTCACCTGTCTGACCGCATAAAACCACCGAGTGAACGGAAGAGGAGAATATAGCGTCGGCAAGCGGTTCATACGGGATATGCTTGTCGTAACCTCCGGCAATAAGGACAACGGGGCGGTCCGATATTGCGCTGAGCGCTGCGGCGGTTCGCGTGGGTGAGGAATCTATTGATCCGTTAATAAAGGTAACGCCGTCCTTTTCTCGGACGAATTCAAGTCTGTGCTCGACTCCGCCGAAGGTTCGGGCGATATTTTCTATTTTGTCCGGCGAGACTCTGCCATATGTGACAGCTATCGCCGTGATATAGTTTGCGGTGTTGTGAAGTCCGGGAATCTTTATCACGGAACGATCAAGGATTTTTTGCTTCCCGTCGGCGGGGAAGAGAGAGTATATCGAGTCGTTCTCAAGCCATACCGCGCTGTCGATTTTGCGAAGAAGTCCTTCGGGCAAGGGCGAGAGAGAAAAAAACGTTACGGGGATATCGGTATTTTTTTGAATTTCGAAGGCTATTTTGCGTGTTTCTTCGTTGTCGAAGTTTAATACAGCTCTTCCGCATTTTTTTAGGATCCGTTTTTTTGCTTCGATATATTCCTCCATCGAGGCGTGCCAGTTCAAATGATTCGGGGTAATGTTTGTTATCGCTGCGACATCAACCGGGGCGTCGACCGTCATGAGCTGGAAGCTTGACACTTCGATAGCCGCGGAGTCGGCGGGAGTGATATCGTCAAGTCTGTGAAGCATAGGTTTGCCAATGTTTCCGCCGAGAAAAACCTTTCCTTCGCCGCCTGCCTCTAACATGAGCGAGGTAAGCGTCGTAGTAGTAGTTTTTCCGTCGCTACCGGTTACAGCATACACGCGGCACGGATGTAACGAGAGAAAAAGCTCCATTTCGGAGGTGACGGTACTTCCGCGCTTTCGTGCGGCGATAAGCTCCGGTGTGTCGGGGCGAATACCGGGAGAGCGGAAAACGATATTTTCGCATATGTCGTCCATGTAATTCGGACCTGTTATAAGACGGGCGCCTAACGACTTAATTTTTTCGGCGGTTTCTCCAAGCTCGTCTTCGCTTTTTTTATCGCGCACGGTGAGAGAGCGAACTACCGGTGCAATGTATTCGCAAAGCGGCATATTCGATACTCCCGCTCCGAGCAGGCATACGGATTTGCCTGCAAAAAGATCATGTAAAGTTTTATTCATAAATTCCTCTTTCAGAAAAATTATGTACATTAATAGCATTATATACTGCAATAATATTATATCCCGTTTTCCTTCCTTTGGCAACATAAAAAAAGTTTTTTCCGGATGGTTCTTGTAAAAAATTGCAATTGACGAATGCCGCCTTACTGCACCGAAATTAGTGAATGTGAAAAAGCATTCCCGAGTCCGGCATAGGTGTCAAAGGAGGCGGGTGGGGAATATACTGCTTATGGAAAATTATTTTTGTAATGTTTAATACAGCGTAGCTGTGTAAATAATAAAGACATGGAAAATAAAACGGGAAAAGTCAAGGAAAGGAATGGGCTAAAGTGACAATCAGGCGGGGAGATATATATTATGCCGACCTCAGTCCTGTTGTGGGGAGCGAACAGGGCGGGGTCAGACCGGTACTCATAGTGCAGAATGACGTAGGAAATAAGTTCAGCCCCACAGTCATAGCCGCAGCGATAACCAGCAGAATGGGGAAAACAAAACTTCCGACGCATATAGATATAATGGCTGAAAGAGTCGGTCTTCAAAAAGATTCGGTGGTTCTTCTTGAACAGGTTCGTACGATAGATAAGCAAAGACTCGGCGAAAAAATGGGTCACCTCGATAACGAGACAATGAACGCCGTAGATGACGCAATAACAATCAGCTTCGGGCTTCGTCCCGAGGGATAACCCGAAAAGGCATGAGGATAATCAAGGAAGCTTTTTTAAAAGCGCCCGGTTATTCTCATAAAAGAAATGCCGTTTCCGGAAAAGATAACATATGTGAGAATCCCACGACGTATGTACGAGGCAGTTTGGGTAAAAATTACAGCGATGTTAATGCTCTGCCTCGCGGTATCGCTATTACGTCGGAGTGAGTCGTGCTTGAATTTTCTGAAAATAATTTTTTCACATAGCGCCGAAACTGCAAGCTTTTCGAAAGTTTTTTGCTTACTTCAGCGGGGAAAAATTGTTCGCACCGAGTTTTTCGGAGTTCTCTACTGACAGTAGAGAACTCTATCGACTCTCTCCACCGTGTATTCTGATGGAATAGAGCTATTCGGCTGAGCGTGGGTGGCTTTTCGGGACTCTATCGAGTATCATAAATATTGAAGATAACGTAGGATGACGTGAGAACGGTGCGGCGGAGAGGTTATCCGCAAAAACTGCCAAGAAACAGCTTTAAGAAAGATCACGGCGAACCACACGTCTGTGCGGAAAGAAAAAACTACGTGTAACAAAGTTAAAAACAACGGAGGCTCATATATGACAAGAACACCGCTTAAAATGCGCACACTTCCGCCTTACACGCGCGGTGAGGATACTGCCAACATGGTAACTCATATAATAGGAGGAGCGCTCGGCATTTCCGTACTCGTTTTCTCCGTCTTGCTATCAGCGTGGCACAAAAGCGTGTGGGGGATCGTGGGCGGAAGCATTTACGGCTTCTCGATGATACTTCTCTATACCGTTTCAAGCGTGTATCACGGGCTTCGCCCCGGAATGGGTAAAAAAGTCATGCAGGTCATCGACCACTGCACCATATATTTTCTTATCGTCGGAACATACACGCCGATTCTGTTTTCCGCAATAAGACCGTCTTATCCGCTTCTCGCATGGGTAGTGTTCGGAGCAGAATGGGGGCTTGCAGCGGCAGCCGCCGTATTCACCGCGATTGACCACCAAAAATTCGCTAAATTTTCGATGATTTGCTACATCTGCATGGGTTGGTGCATAATACTTCTCATAAAGCCCGTACTGGAGACGATCGGAATAAGAGGTTTTATGTATCTTCTTGCGGGAGGACTTTCTTACACTTTGGGCGCGGTGCTGTACGGTGTTGGATCAAAGAAACCGATTTTTCATACGGTATTCCACGTTTTTGTTGACATAGGAAGCATACTTCAAGCGTGCTGCATATTATTTTATGTACTGTAAGATGAAAGTGAAAACAATAAAATTCCCTGTTATGTTAAAACATAACAGGGAATTTTATTGCCTCAGTGTACTGCACTGCCTTATATTCGGTTTTTATCTTTATAATATAGCCGTCATATGACGTGCGACGTTATTTTCGAGGTTATTGATTTGTTTTTTGTTTGATGTAATGTTTGGGGGTTGACCTGCATTACTTTGCGTAATCAACCGCTCTGCTTTCTCTGATTATATTGACTTTAATTTGTCCGGGATATTCAAGTTCGCTCTCGATCTTCTTTACGATGTCACGCGCTATGATAGTCATCTGATCGTCGTTTACGATTTCGGGCTTAACCATTATGCGTATTTCGCGTCCCGCCTGAATAGCGAAAGATTTTTCAACTCCTTCGTATTCGTTTGCGATTTCTTCAAGTTTCGTGAGTCTCTTGATATAGTTTTCAACGTTTTCACGTCTTGCGCCCGGTCTTGCCGCGGATATCGCGTCCGCCGCCTGAACGATAAGCGCTGTGATTGACTGTGCTTCAACGTCTCCGTGATGCGCTTCGATTGCATTGATGATCTCTTTTGATTCTTTATACTTCCTTGCGATCTCAACTCCGAGCTGAACGTGTGATCCTTCAACTTCCTGAGTAAGAGATTTTCCGATATCATGGAGAAGTCCTGCTCTCTTTGCGACCGTAGTGTCGACTCCAAGCTCATCGGCGATGACTCCGGATAAAAGAGCAACTTCAACAGAATGAGTAAGTACATTCTGACCGTAGCTTGTTCTGAACTTGAGACGTCCGAGAAGTTTGACAAGCTCCGGATTGATTCCGTGAATGCCTGTATCGAATGTTGCCCGTTCTCCCGCCTGCTTGATTGCAGTCTCAACTTCGCGGCGTGCTTTTTCTACGGTTTCTTCGATTCTCGTAGGATGTATGCGTCCGTCGCTTATGAGCTTTTCAAGCGCGAGTCTTGCTATCTCGCGGCGAACAGGATCGAAACTCGATACGGTGATAGCTTCCGGAGTGTCGTCGATTATGAGATCGACTCCCGTCAGCGTCTCGATAGTTCTTATATTCCGTCCTTCGCGACCGATTATGCGTCCTTTCATTTCCTCGCCGGGGAGCGGAACCACCGAGACTGTGATCTCGGATACGTGATCGGCTGCGCATCTTTGAATTGCAAGAGCAATTATTTCTTTTGCTTTTTCATCTGCGTCTTCCTTGAACTGTTCTTCAAGCTGAGTTATTTTCATAGCCTGCTCATGCTTTATTTCGGCTTCAAGTCTTGACACAAGTTTTTGTACCGCTTCTTCGGCAGTCATTCCGGCGATCTTCTGTAAAAGATCGTACTGTTCTTCTTTGATTTTTTCAATTTGCTCGTTAAGTTCTGTGGTTTCTTTGAGTTTCTTTGAAAGGTTTTCGTCTTTTTTCTCTACTGCTTCGGTTTTACGGTCGAGTATTTCTTCTTTTGAAGCTACGCGGCGTTCCTGTCTGGTAAGCTCACTGCGGCGTTCTTTAAGTTCAACTTCAAATTCGTTTTTTGTTTTCAGTATTTCTTCTTTAGCTTCGAGCAAAGCTTCTTTTTTCTTTGTCTCAGCTGTTTTGATACCGTCCTCTAATATTTTTCGTGCCTGTTCCTCGGCTGATCCGATTTCCGCTTCTCCTACTTTCTTGCGATACAAAAAGCCGAAGAAGAAGCCGATTCCGAGACAGACAATTCCTGATATTACGGCAACTAAAATCGGCGGCATCTCGCACCTCCTTTTTTATTCTTTCTTTATTGTTCTTCAATATACGTACTACGTAAGCAGGTATATGACCTGCACAATATGCCTCACTGAGATCACACATTGTGATAATAAAACATACCACATAATATTATAACTCTATAATCCGCTAAAGTCAAGATTTTTAGAAGGCAAAAACGGTAAAAACCGTTTCTTTTCCGTGCTTTTTTAGTAAAACGCCGTTTGAAAGCTGTCGGTATCCCGAAATACTTTTCTATTTATTTACCATATTTTTTTGAAATAACCCGCTTTTTTTGATTTTTACGCTCATTTGGCGCTCTTGACTCTAATTAAAAATGATGTTATAATATCCTCATTGTTGTGCGAAAAAAGTACATTTTTGAATAAAAGCGGCATAACGTTGTCATGTGAGGTGAAATTATGGAACAAAAGAAAAATTCGCCGAAAGGGATAATATTCCTGTTTACGGCGGCTGTCGTGTGGGGATTCGCGTTTGTTGCGCAAAGGCTCGGCGCCGATCACGTGGGAGCGTTTACTTTCAACGGAGCGCGTTTTTTACTCGGCGCTCTCTCGCTTATTCCAATAATCTTTTTTGCTGAAAAAAGATCGTCAGATCCCTCGGAAGATAAAAAAAGGTACAAAAAATCGATTCTTGCGGGATGTGCTGCGGGAGTTTTTCTTTTTGCGGCGTCGTACTTACAACAACTTGGAATTGCGCTGACGGATTCTGCCGGAAAATCCGGATTTATTACCGGACTTTACATGATAATCGTTCCGATAATCGGCAGATTTATGAAGAAAAAGACCGGTATTACGACATGGATAGGCGCTGTGCTCGGCGTTGCCGGACTTTTTCTTATCTGCATGACCGGCGGAGGATTAACGTTTACTCTCGGAGATGTACTCCTCGTTTTATGTGCCGTGTTGTTTGCGGGTCATATAATAATTATCGACTGCTTCGGAAACGAGATATATTCCCTAAGATTTGCAATGACTCAATACATAGTCTGTACGATTCTTAATTTTGCACTCGCTTTTATTCTCGAGGACGTATCGATTTCCGGGATACGAGACGCGGCTCTTCCGATAGCCTACTGCGGTTTTATGTCAGTCGGAGTCGCCTATACATGCCAGATAATCGGTCAAAAATATACCGAACCGACTTCAGCTTCAATCATACTTTCTACCGAATCCGTCTTTTCGGCGATAGGCGGCGCGATCATTCTCTCGGAGCGTATGCTGCCGCAGGCTTACTTAGGCTGCGTACTCATTATGTGCGGCATAATCCTGTCGCAGGTGAGATTTAAGAACCAGAATTGAACAAAATTACGTAATTCCTTATCTGAAAAATCAGCGTTCGGATATGCTGTGCCGATGTGCTGATTTTTTTGTTTAAATCAAACTTCGATCTTAGATTGTTTGAAGAGAAGCGCTTTTTCGGGAAATGAAGCGCGTTTTCCGATAATTCGATACGATATACACCCATACCGTTTTTTGTTGGTTCGGCTTGAAAGACGTCGAAGGTATTCCACCGCTCGCCTCTCTCGGAGCGTATTGACAATAGATATGTCATTTGTTATAATTAATATGTAAAAAGAGATAAAACCGTTATTAATGCCGCATAGCTTTTTAGTTTTGCGGTTCCTTTCTTTGCATTAAAACAAACGACCGAAAGGATCTGTCATAAAATGAAAGTTGTATTAGAGCATCTGACGAAGAAATTTCCTACTAAAGCGGGAAACCGCATGGGAGAACTGACGGCGGTAAGTGATTTTAATTTTGAAATACCCGACGGAAAGCTTATCGGACTTCTCGGACCGTCGGGCTGCGGCAAAAGCACTACGCTTAATCTTATTTGCGGACTGGAAACTCCGACATCGGGAAAAATCTTTTTCGGAGACGACGATGTTACAACTCTTCCGCCAGAAAACCGCGGAGTCGGAATGGTGTTCCAAAACTATGCGCTTTATCCGCATCTGACGGTAATGCAGAACATAATGTTCCCGCTTCAGAACTTTAAGAGAAAAGATAAGCTCACGAAGCAGGAAATGCGTAAAAGAGCAGCGGAAGCCGCAAAACTGGTTCAGATAGACTCTCTCATGGATAGAAAACCCGCTCAGCTTTCGGGAGGACAACAGCAAAGAGTGGCTATTGCCAGAGCGCTCGTGAAGCTTCCGCGCGTGCTTCTTCTTGATGAACCTTTATCAAACTTAGACGCGAGACTGAGGCTTCAGACTCGTGAGGAAATAAAACGTATCCAACACGAGACGGGAATCACGACAGTGTTCGTTACTCACGACCAGGAAGAAGCAATGAGTATTTCCGATATGATAGTCGTGATGAAATCCGGAGTTGTACAGCAGATCGGACATCCGCAGGAGGTGTACAACGATCCGGTTAACCTATTTGTCGCAAAATTTCTCGGAACGCCGCCGATAAACGTATTTGCTGGCAGGGTCGAAAACGATCGTCTTTATATAGGAGAGGACGACGTTCTCAATGTACGGGGAGCGCACGACGGCGAGGTGTACGTGGGGATCCGTCCGGAGGGCTTTGTTCTTTCAGAAAACGGAGAGCTTTCGTGTAAGCTTTCCGGAGTGGAAGTCATGGGACGAGACATCACGGTAGTGTCGAAAAATGACGCGTCGGAAAATCCGACGGTTCGTTCTATCATTAACGCTGAAAATAAAGTTGACGTGTCGTCCGAGACCGTAAGATTTTCCGTAAAACCGTCTAAGGTGTTTCTTTTTGATAAAAAGACGGAAGAGCGCGTCCGCTTCGGCGAGTGATGGAGGGCGTCATGAAAAAAAGAAATCCTAAAGGCTGGTTATATCTTCTGCCGGCGACTGCTTTTCTCGCGGTGTTTATGGTGTATCCGCTTATAGACGTTTTTGTTTACTCCTTTGAGGAAGGGTATAATTCGGCGTCGCAGACTTTCTTCGGAGTCGGAACTTACAACTATTCCTACGTTTTGCACGATCCGTATTTCTTGCAGGCGCTTAAAAACACATTTATTCTCGTTATAATCACCGTTCCTCTTTCAACAGGATTAGCGCTTCTTATTTCTCTCGGACTCAGTTCGATAAAAAAACTGCGCGAGCTTTTTCAAACGGTGTATTTTCTCCCATACGTTACGAACACACTCGCCGTGGGTCTTGTGTTTATGATACTTTTTAAAAAGACCCCCTATTCCGATGGATTAGTTAATCTTCTGATAAATTTCTTCGGCGGTCAGTCTGTGGATTTTATCGACGGACCGTACTGGGCGAAAATGTTCGTTCTTTGTTTTTACACCGTGTGGGTTGTCATGCCGTTTAAGATACTCATTTTGACGAGCGCTCTTGCTTCAGTAAAAAAGGATTACTACAACGCTGCCAAAATCGACGGTACGTCGAAATTCAGAACTTTTACTAGAATAACTCTCCCGATGATCTCTCCCATGATATTTTATCTTGTGATAACGGGATTTATCGGCGCGTTTAAGGCGTACAGCGACGCGGTAGCTCTTTTCGGAACAGACCTAAACGCTGCGGAAATGAACACTATCGTCGGATATATATACGATATGCTGTACGGAAACAGCGGAGGATATCCTTCATATGCGTCAGCGGCGGCAATAATCCTCTTTGCGATAGTTTTGACAATAACGATCGTAAATCTGATGATAACCAAGAAAAACGTGCAGGTGTAATACGATATGAGCAAACAAGTTGATTACGAAAAAATAAAACGAGCGGCAAAAGTAAAAAACAATGCTGCGGATGTCGCGGTGTATATTTTCTTATCGCTTTGGGCGGTGATCGTACTGTTCCCGTTTTACTGGATGGTACTCTCCTCGCTGAAATCTTACAGCGCTTATACATCAGAGTTTGTTCCGAAATTTTTTACGATTTCTCCAACCTTGCAGAATTACTTTGACGCTTTTTCAGCCGTTCCTCTCGGAAGATATTTTTTAAATACCCTCATTTTTACAGTTGCAACAACAGCTCTTATGCTTGTTGTAATAACTCTCGCGGCGTTTGCTTTCGCGCGGCTTGAGTTCCGTGGAAAAAATCTCGTGTTCCTTTTGTTTCTCTCGCTTATGATGATACCTAACGAGCTTGTCATCATCACAAATTTTGTTACCGTAACCGATCTTAATATGCGGAATACATTTATGGGGCTCATCCTTCCGTCGGTAACGTCGGTGTTTTACATATATCTCTTAAAGGAGAACTTCGCACAGATACCGAACGAACTCTATTATGCCGCACGGGTCGACGGAACTTCAAATTTCAAGTATCTCTTAAAGGTAATGCTTCCGATAAGTAAGCCGACTGTCATCACGATAACCATACTTAAAGTCATAGAGTGCTGGAACTCATACGTTTGGCCGCGTCTTATTACCGATAACCCGAGTTATTACCTTGTGTCGAACGGAATACAGGAAATACGCGAAAACGGCTTCGGACGCGAAAATATTCCTGCGATGATGGCGGCGGTTGTTGTGATTTCCGTGCCGCGCTCGTCGAAGCGTTCGATGCTGCCGCTCTCCCACGCCAGCTCCTCACCGTTCATATAGCGGCGGTA
>CAKSJC010000022.1 GCA_934462885.1 uncultured Eubacteriales bacterium
CTGTAAATCTGCTGGCAACGCCTTCGGTGGTTCGAATCCACCTTCCCCCATTTCAGTAAACTTCCGAATGAAAATCATTCGGAAGTTTTTTTGTGCAAAGTTTTTTTCGGACAAAAACGCCGCTTTTTACATACAGTATTCTTATATATCCCGAAAAATGTCACGGTGCGCATACCAAGCAGAGCGCGTTATCAACCTTTTTATAAAGCGGCGCGGCAGCCTGAAGCGGATTTGCGCCCCACGCTTTTTACGCCTTTCGTCCGACTGCCCCAAAACCTCCGCGTGCGGTCAAATAATAAAGAGAACCGTCTAAAAATTTACACTAAACTCTTTATTTTATCACAATAGTTTGATACACTGATTATCAAAATAAATTTGATATACCGCATATAAAAAAGTTATTATAAAAGCTTTCGATTGAGGATGGAAAAATGGTAAAAAACAATATTTCATACCGTTTCGCGGCGATTATTTTATCCGTCGCTATACTTTTCGGACTCACGGGATGCGCCGGCACAGGAGGAAACTCAGACAACAAATCGGCGGAAAAAATCTCGAATGAATCAGCCGATGTGAAAGAGGACTTCGCAAAAGACAGCGAAACCTCGGAGGACTCCTCTCAGAATGACGTTTTGGAGGAAAACTTATCCGACGGATCGAATAAATTATCGTTTGAACAAATGTTTTCGGAAAGCTTCGGAGAAAATATCGACCTCTCCGATCTCACGCTTCCCGCCGATTCTTCGATATTCAGCGCCGACTGTGCGAAAAAAGCTCTCGTTTTATGCACGGGACACAAGGAAGAACGTCAGGCAAAACTCCTCACCGACGCCGGTTTTACAGTTCTTTTGCAGAAAAATTATGACAAAGATCCGTCTGATTTTTCATATACCTCGGCTTACACTCTCGCAAAAAAGAATATTGTCCGGGGCGGAACGGAACGCGACCTTTTCATCGTTACGATACGCGGAACAAGCGGTGGGGAATGGTACTCCAACTTTGATTTCGCGCCCTCACGCACAGAGGATACGTCATTCGCCGAAAACTTTCTCTTCACAGCCGAAGATATTTTTCTCGGTATTCAGCCCGAACTTGCCGCATCCGCCGCTCCGCTCGTCTTAGTCTGCGGACACAGCCGCGGAGGAGCGGGCGCCAATTTGCTCGGACTTTTATTAAACTCCGCTCTCGGAGCCGAAAACGTATACGTCTACACATTCGCCGCTCCCGCAACCGTAAAAGGAGATGGTGTGACCGAAAACTGCAAAAATATATTCAATATCATAAACGCTTCCGATCCCGTTCCGGCTCTTCCTCTTGAACAATGGGGTTACTCCAGACTCGGCACCGATATCCTTCTCGGCGAAAACGGCGCGAAAACCGACGCCGCGGACGAATTTTCCGACATTTTATTTAATATTTCCCCGACCCCTTCTTCTTACTATAACGACCGTCATTCTCTCACGGAAGAGGGTCTGTCCGACGACGGAATGACCTCGTTTGAATTGATGCTGACTCTTTCCCGTTATCTCATCAAAGAAGTGAACGATAGTCGGGAAAACGAAAACAGCTTTTCAGCCGACGCCGATCTCGCGTCGTTAAAGACATACTGTAAAAACAGCGACTTCGCGCCTTTTTTCGATCTGCTCTCAAGCTTGGCGGAAAATGACGGAGAAAAAGCGTCGGCTGTGCTTAGAGAGCATATGCCGAGCGTATACTCGGAGCTTATCTCCGGCATGGAAACGGAGGAATAGGAATGGCTTATATCGAATTTGACAATGTATCAAAAATATACAAAAGCGGAGAGCACGAAATACGCGCTCTCGATAAAATGAGTTTTTCCATAGAAAAAGGAGAGCTTTGCGTCATAGTCGGACCAAGCGGCGCGGGTAAAACCACGTTATTGAACATTCTCGGAGGAATGGATACGGCAACTTCGGGAACAGTAACTCTCGACGGGCGTGAGATAAGCGCGCTGGGCGAACGCGAACTTACGAATTTCCGAAGAACAGACGTAGGATTCGTATTCCAGTTTTATAACTTAGTGCAAAATCTCACTGCTCTCGAAAACGTGGAGCTTGCCTCCGAAATATGCAAGGACAGTCTCGACGCGGCGACGGTTCTCGGAGAAGTCGGACTCGCGGACCGCACGGACAACTTTCCGGCTCATCTCTCCGGCGGCGAGCAGCAGCGCGTTTCGATAGCGCGCGCCATCGCAAAAAATCCGAAAATAATTTTATGCGACGAGCCGACCGGCGCACTCGACTACAACACCGGAAAGTCGGTTCTGAAGCTTTTGCAGGACACGTGCAGGAGCACGGGAAAAACCGTCGTTATAATCACTCATAACAGCGCGCTCACGCAGATCGCAGACCGCGTTATTAAAGTTAAAAACGGTCAGGCTGTTTCCGTTTCGCCAAACCTTTCTCCCATGCCCGTCGAAAGGATTGAATGGTGAGGCAATGAAAAAGACCAGACGAAAAAATATTGTGCGGAACATCCGCACAAGCATGAACCGATTTCTTTCGATTCTTTTTATCGTGGCGCTCGGAGCCGGATTTATGGCGGGACTTGCCGCAACCTCACCCGATATGTACGATACGGTTGATCGCTACATGGACGAATACCGATTGTACGACATTGACATTAAATCGACTCTCGGACTGACCGACGGCGACATTTCGGAGTTATCTTCCCTTTCGTATATCGAGAGCGCGCAGGGAGCGCGGGTCACCGACATGATTCTCAAAGATTCCGCCGAACACACGTTTACTTCCCGCATATACGGAATTTTATCGGACGGTGGAGAGACGGAATTAAACAAACTCTCGCTCACGTCGGGACGGTTCCCCGAAAATGACGGCGAATGCGTTATTCAAGCTTCATCCGGTCGCTATTTCGACGGAAATATCAAAGAGGGGGACACGCTTACGGTATCTCGCGAAAACGTCTCGTATGACAGCATCGCGGAAAACGTAAAAACCACCGTTCTGACAGTAGTAGGATTCGTCGAAAGTCCAATGTGCATAAGCATTACCTCGGAACCGAGTACCGTCGGTTCCGGAAAAATCGCGCTCAACGTTTATGTTAAAAACGATTATTTAACGTACGACTGCTACACGGACATTTACGCTTCTCTGCGCGGCGCCGCCGAGCTCGAATGTTTCGGAGACGAATACAAATCGCTTGTTTCCGAAAGCAAAGACCTTCTTGAAAAGGTCGGAGAAGCACGCGCCGCCGTGCGTACCGAAGAAATCCGAAACAAAGCGGAAAAAAACATCAATACGCTGCGCTCCGTTCTTGATACTGCAGAAGATGTACGCTCCATCGGACGTTCTTTATCCGAAAAAACGGTATCCTCGCTTTATATAAACGCGGCGTCCGCCAAAATCTTAGCCGAAAAAGATCCTGCTCTCGCCGCTCTTCTCTCCGAAACCGGCGAAAACGTCGTCTGCGCACTCGAAAGCACGCAAGACAAAAGCGGCGCCTTTCTCACCTCCGCCGCCAAAGTTATTTCAGACGCAGAAAATGAGCTTTCTTCCCTGCGCGACGCGGTATGGCTCATAAATACGCGAGATGATTCATCAGCCTTTTCGTCGTATAAAAGCAATGTCGGAAAAATCGCCGCCCTATCAAAGATATTCCCCGTTTTCTTCTTTATGGTCGCGCTACTTGTCGCTCTCACGACAATGACCCGTCTCATTGAAGAAAACCGCACCGAGATCGGTACGCTGAAAGCGCTCGGTTTCTCAAACTCACAAATTCTCGGCGAATACATGTTATACAGCTTGTCGTCGTCCGTCTTAGGATGCGCCCTCGGCTTCTCGATTGGATTTAAGCTGTTCCCTCGCGCGATATCTTCCGCTTACCGCATGATGTTTATTATTCCCGAACTTGACGCGCCTTTTCGCGCATCCATCGCCGCGTGGGTTGCTCCCGTCACGGTCGTAAGCATACTTCTTGCCGCTTATCTTGCGTGCCGCGGCGAGTCGGCAGCCTCCCCCGCCGTCCTTATGCAGCCCAAAGCGCCCTCTCCGGGAAAACGTATATGGCTTGAGCACATAACTCCTATATGGAAGAAACTGACGTTCACTCAAAAAGTAACCGCAAGAAATCTTTTCCGCTATAAAAAGCGTTTCTTCATGACTGTGATCGGAGTGGCGGGATGCAGCGCGCTTCTCTTAACCGGATTCGGGCTTCGCGACTCGATAAACGATATCGTAGACAAGCAGTTCGGCGAGATCTATCGCTACGAGTTGTCTCTCCTGATGAACGGAGACGACGACGCCTCCGATGAAGAACTGCTATCTTCTCCCGAAATAAAAACGCATATGCGTTTTGCGGAGGAAAGCGGTAAAGTTTATTTCGGAAAAGAAAGCGAATCGGTATCGATCTGTATCCCCTCCGACACGTCGCGCTTCGGCGAGTTCATCACTCTGCGCGGGAGAAAAACAAAAAACAAAATAGATTTTCCCGAAAACGGAGTTGTTATTACTGAAAAACTATGCGAAACTTTGGGAATCAAAGTCGGCGACCAAGTGACTCTCGAAAACGCCGACGGCTTCCGCGGAAATGTGACAGTCACGGGAATTTGTGAAAACTATATTGCCTCGTATGCGTACATTTCACCCGGTACTTACAGCAAAGCGTTCGGTGAGGAAGCCTCTTTCACGCGGATATTCTGTCTCCTTTCCGAAAATGCCGACTCCGACGCTCTGGTTTCGGAGGTAATGAGTCACGAAAACGTTGTATACGCCTCTTCATCCCTTTCGCTGAAAGACAGCTTTGCCGACTCGATAAAGAGCATCGACGGAGTTATCCTTGTGCTTATTCTCGCCGCAGGGCTTCTTTGCATGGTAGTACTCTACAACCTCACGAACGTGAATGTATGCGAACGGCGCAAGGAGCTTGCGACTATCCGTGTTCTCGGCTTTCATAAAAAAGAGGTAGAAAGGTATGTATTCCGCGAAACGAACATTTTAAGCTTTATCGGCTCGGTCGTCGGTTTATTCGTCGGCGTATGGCTGCACTCGTTCGTTGTGCGGACGGTTGAGGTCGACATGGTAATGTTCGGACGGAATATTTATCCGCTCAGCTTTATTTACGCGCTTTTGATATCCGCTGTTTTCACGTTTATCGTAAACCGTATGATGGTGCGCCACATCCGCCGTATCGACATGGTTGAAGCAATGAAAGCAAACGATTAGCGCGTATCGTTTCGGTACATATGAAATGGTGAATACACACTGTCTCCAAACGCTTGAAGCGGCGTACATTCAAACCATACGAATAGTTTGCGCCGGTTTTTGCTTATTTGCTGAGCTGAAATTTTTTTGATCTTGCGCGGGGATATTTTTTTTAAAAAAAGTATCCCCGCGTTTTTTCTTTCTGCGGGAATTGAAAAAAATTCCGCTGTCTGTTATAATATTGTTATATTATATTTCGATAAACAAAACAGCTTGCTATATCAGACGTCTGTCAAAACGAGGTGGCTTATGGATACGGTTTCCGGAGTCGTTGACTCCATCATATTTCAGAATGAAGAAAACGGGTACACCGTATGCGAAATCGAGGATTCTGAGGGATATCCTATTGTTCTTACAGGCATAATACCGTATCTCTCCGAGGGAGACAAGATTACCGCGCACGGAACGTGGACAAATCATCAAATCTACGGCAAGCAGTTCAAAGCCGAAACTTATGAGAAAACTCTTCCGGAGGAATCGGGAGACATACTCCGCTATCTCGCTTCGGGAAGCGTGAAAGGGATCGGTCCGAAAACCGCTCAGAAAATCGTCGAAAAATTCGGCACGGATTCTTTTTCCGTGATTGAAAATCATCCCGACTGGCTCTGCGATATTCCCGGTATAACCAATAAAAAAGCCGCCGCAATAAGCGAAAGTTTCAAATCCATCTCCGGCTCGCGCGCCGTTATGATGTTTTGCCGCGATTTCTTCACCCCTCAAATGTCGATGAAGATATATAAGCGCTGGGGATCGTCCGCCATCGACCGCATAAAAAACAATCCTTACCGTCTTTGCGAAGAGATCGGCGGGATAAGCTTTTCACGCGCAGACCGTATCGCCATGAGTATGGGCTTGGATATCGACTCGCCCGACAGAATTTTACAGGGACTTATATATGTTCTGCGAACCGAGGCGTCACGTTCGGGTCACACCTGTCTTCCCGAAAACGAGCTCATCCGCTGTGCCGCCGACCTTCTGTTCGGCGGAGAAGCCGGATATGAAGAAAAAATAAAAAGTGCTCTTGACAACGGTATACGTTACTCCTCCGTATCCGTTCTCGTAAAAGACGGCGTTAGGTTTATATCCGACTCCCGCATTTTCAGCGCAGAGCGCTACGTCGCGAAAAAGCTTTCGAAAATAAACTTACTCTGTCCTAAAATGACGTCGGGAGACTCTGTGCGCATGATCGAAAAATGCGAAGCTTCATCGGGAATAACGTACGCCGATCTTCAGCGGAAAGCTATGTACACCGCAATGACAGAAGGAGTAATGATATTGACGGGCGGTCCCGGAACCGGAAAAACAACTGTCATAAAAGGGCTTATCTCCGTCTTTGAATCTCTTGCTTACAACGTTTCGCTCGCTGCGCCGACCGGACGCGCGGCTAAGCGCATGAGTGAGACAACCTCTCACGAGGCAAAAACCATACACCGTCTTCTCGAAATGGACGCGTCCGACGCCGCCGACTCGAAATTTCTCCGCGATGAGAACAACACACTCGACGCGGATGTTATAATCATTGATGAAGCGTCGATGATTGATATTCTGTTAATGCAGTCTCTTCTGCGTGCCGTAAAGAACGGCTCCCGTCTTATTCTGATAGGAGACTCGGATCAGCTTCCGTCGGTCGGAGCAGGAAACGTTCTGGGAGACATCATAGACTCCGGCAAATTCGCGCTCGTGCGTCTTACCGAAATATTCCGCCAGTCATGCGAGAGCATGATAATCGAAAACGCTCACCGCATAAATGAGGGACAGCTTCCCGAAATATCAAAAAAAGACGGCGACTTTTTCTTCATCAAGAGAAACTCGGAAGAAGAAATCGCCTCTTCCGTCATCGAACTGATAAAAACGCGCCTGCCGCGTACCTATGGGCGCGATATCGTGTCAAGCATACAGGCGCTGACGCCTTCGAGAAAAGGTATTTCCGGAACCGAAAACTTAAACGAGAAACTGCAAGAGGCGCTCAATCCACCCTCTCCCGATAAAAAAGAAAAGCCTTCTCACGGTATGATCTTCCGAGTCGGGGACCGCGTTATGCAGACAAAAAACAACTATACCGCCGAATGGAAGACCGATGATGATAAAGAGGGACTTGGAATATTTAACGGAGATATCGGAGTGATCGACGACATCGACGAGGAAGAAAACACGATCACGGTGAGATTTGACGACAGGATATGTCCGATAGACTCGATTATGGCTGAGGACCTCGATCATGCTTACGCCGTTACCGTACACAAAAGTCAGGGAAGCGAATATCCGATAGTGATAATCCCGCTTTATTCCTGCGCTCCGATGCTTCTTACCAGGAACCTTCTCTACACCGCGATAACGAGAGCCTCACGCATGGTTGTCCTCGTAGGAAAGCCCGAAATACTCGCGCAAATGGTCGAAAATAATAGCCATGCCGTTCGCTGCACTATGCTGAAAGAATTTCTGCTGAGCGGGGATAACCTTTAATTTATAAATAATAAAACCGTACCGCTCTCCGACTTGCCGCTCTCGCGCAACCTCCGACGTGCGGTTTTATTATAAACCGGATATATGATGACTAAGCAAAAAAGTCAAAGAAAAAGCGGGCGAACAGTCACAAAAAAACTTTCGCCGCGGCAGATAAACAAAAACCCCTCTGCTTTTTCGTATAGTTAGCATATTCCGCTCCCTTTTTAATCCGAAAATTTTTGAAAAAGAGTTCGGGGAAAAACTTTTTCTAAAAAGTTTTTCCCCGTTATTTTATTTCATTCAGTCTTCCTGCCCTGTTTCGGCGGAATCACGGAATATCGCGTTGATTATAATTTCCGCAAGCGCGCCGACAAGGAATATCACCCATGATACAGCCCAGCCGCCGAAAATAAACGAACCTGCGAAATATATTATGACGATATATAACCACATTATTTTTGAAATCCCTTTTTTCATCGTCCGACGCAGGCTTTCCCCTCGGTTATACTTTTTCACCATACCGATAAGGACTGATCCTATGCTTCCCCACAGAAATACAAGCCACGACAAATTCCAGTGTCCGAACCTCATGCTGAAAAGAAAATAGAAAATAACGATCAACAACCACATGGACGTTTCAATAGTGTCAAGTATCCCCTTTTCCTTCTTATTCTTCTTTTTCCCTCCTGATTTTTCGCGGTCTCCCTGCGCCTTCCGTTTTTGTTCGCTTTTCGGAATTGAGTTGAACATTTCCCTTATTTTTTCGGTATCCGAAAGAATGGCTCTGTATGCGTCAAGCTCAGACTTGCCGGATTCAATGATCTTGTCGTACTGATCGTTCATAATCTTCGTCACGTCGTCCAGCTTTGCTTCCGCAGCCGCGCCCCCGACCTCGTCGCATATTTGTTTTATCTTTTTGTCAAGCTCTTTTTTCATTTTTATTATACCTGCCATTAGTTCAGTTTTGATCTGTCTCACTTACGTATTTCCAGTTCATCCCGTAACTGCTGCATATATATGTGTCATTCGGAAGATATACGGCGTTTTCCGCTCTGATATCTCCGCTGCCGATCTTCATATTCTCATTATATTTTCCGCGGTAAAACGCTATGTGAACATGCTTTCCCGACGCTGCCCCGTAGCTTCCGCTGTCATAAAAATATTCGCCTTGTTTTATTTCAGCGCCGACCGAAATATCGGAAATATCATCGTCGTGCATGAACGCCGCCGTCATATAATCAAGCGTTCCGTCAGCATACAGTACCTTTGATGCGCTTTCTATCCACACCGCGTTGCATGTGTTCTCGGAGGTTTCCGTTTTCACTATAACTCCGTCAAACGGAGAATAAACACGTGTTTCCGACGGTCTTATATCGATCGCGTTCTGATTTTGATGAGAATATTCATCGTATGCTCCCTGAGTTACATCAAGAGAGCGCGAGACGAATACCGCAAGTTCCTCGCCTTTTTTGTTCGTGACAGCGCATTTTTCAAGCTCCCATGCGCTGTATGTCTTATTATCTGAAAAAGAAACTCCCGTGACTTTTTCCGTATTTTTACCGTCTGCGGTGGATTTTGATTCCGTATCGGCGCTGAGCATTGAACCGTCCGGAGCAGACTCGAAAAAGAATCCTCCGCCGGGCGCCGATCTTATGTAAAACTCTTCGGGTTCGTACGCATCCGAAATGCAAAGCGCGGCTCCGTTACCCGATATTTCCGTGCCGCTTCGTTCAACCGCGACTCCGAGTTCCCCTCCGACCGCGACGGAATATATGCGATACGTTCCGCACTCGGTACGTGCTACGCGAAATATTTCCGTTATCTCTCCGCTTTCTTCGGTAAGAACAACATCCGCGCGATCTGAATTTTCGTTTTTCACGGCTTTAAGCGTTAAGCCGTTTTTCTTTGATCTAAGCTTATAGTATCCGTCGGGGACAGTGATATTTTCACCGTATCCGACCGCTTTTATATATTCTTCCGTTTCGCCGCGGTCACTGTTCCAAAGAAGAAATACGGCGTCGGTATAGTCTATCGCACCGCGGTCGACAAGAACGTCCGAGTAAACTCTGTCGGAACCTTTTATCACGGTGCGGAAAGTATTGTACATTGTCAAAGCGGCGCGTCCTCTCGTTATCGACTCTGCACCGTCTTCCGTTATCCGTGAAGCGCGCCCGGCGTCGTATATTCCGAGAGAGTACGCGTATTCCGACGCTGTTTCCGAGGTATAGTCGCCATCTTCCGCACGATATCCGAGAGCGTAGAGAGCATAACTCATAAATCTTTCTGTCGATTCCGTGCTGTTTGGGTAAAAATTTTCCTCTCCCATAAGAGCTATATCGTCGACCAACCCGCAAGAAAACACATATCCAACGTAATCCGACGCCCACTCGGGAACATCGGAAAACGGATGCGGATATGCTTTTTCCGCGGCATCTTCTTCCGCTCCGAAAAGACGGACGGCAAGTATAACCGCCTCAAGGCGCGTGAGTTCACGCTCAAGCTCGAACTCTGTTTCTTCGCTGTCATCCGCTCGTTTGCCGTCTATCATCCCGAGGCAGTATAACCTGTTTGCAGCTTCTTTTTCGCTTAATTCCGAACCTACCGTTATTTTTGAGTCTGTATTTGAACCTATGCGGACATTGCCGGCAGACGTTAACATATCGGCGCGTCCGAACGAGGACAGTGCAATAATTGCAGACAGCGCCAATGATAATGTTATCGCTGGTTTCATATATATTTTTCCTTTATTTTCGCTTATGCCGGACGTTCGGCGTGGGTTTTATCCGTTCTGCGGCGTTTCCCTTCGGTTGCGGCAGGTTGAAAGTATGTTTACTCTTGGTTGTGCGCTTTCGTTTTCTTTTGTTGTACGTCGGCTTGCACCATTCTTCGGAGGTTGCCTTTGGCAACCTCATATACACAACCGCTGAATGTGTGCTTTTGTTTTCTTTTGTTGTGTATATTATACTGCATAAATGCATAGCAGTCAAGAAAAATAGCTGTTTTCCAATATTTACATAAAAGACAAACCAATTACTCTTCTTCTGCTTTATCGGGGAAATCTACGATGCATACCATCGAGTGGGGATAATATTTAGTGTGTAAATAAAGAAAACCGCCCCACTCCCGAGGTGCAGCTTTACTTTAAAGTGGGGATAATTTTCAGCCTATAATTGAAGTAATCCTCCCCACTCACGAGGTTGCGGCTTTTACTGTCGAGTCGCAGTAAACTCCGGAAGCTCCGATATCAAAATACCGCCTTGCCTCCTCTTTCCCGTCTACGGTGTGGACAAAAAATGCGACTCCGTGTTCGACGAAAGCGTCCGTCAGTCCATACTCCTGTTCCGCAAGCATGACAGGCAGCGTTATCCCAACCAGCTCATGCGTGAGCGCAAACTCGCACAGCGCCGCGGCATCTGTTTTTTCCTCCCACTTCATTCGATAAAGAGTCAGTACGATATTCGTGTACCCAATCTCCCGCACAGCGTCATACTCCTCCGGGGAATATATCTGCGCTATAACGCGCGAAAGATCGTCTCCGCATTCTTCCGCAATTATTCTTAACGCCCGGATATTGTCCTCCTTGACGTCGGTTACCATATAGATATCCTTGTTTTCAACAATAAACTTCGCCGCGTCCGAAACCGACATCGGAGTCAGATAACCGCATATCTTTTCGTTCATAAACTCATCAAATGTCAAAACTCCCGCTTTTTTTATAAATCCGCCGTTCCAGTCGTGTATGCACACAAGCTCTACGTCCGACGTAAAGCTGAAATCAAGCTCCACTGCCCCGACGCCGGCTTCCGCGCACCTTTCAAGAGCCTCGGCAGAATTGGTTCTGTCAAAAATAAGAGCGTTTCCCTCTTCATCATACACAACGACTCTTCCCCCGCCGTGAACGGTATACTTCATAGCGCTTCGCGCGTCGGGCGGCGCGTCTCTCTCGGACGTGCATCCCGAAATATATACCGACACAAACGATAATACAACCCACAAAACGAAAACAGGCAGTATCTTTTTCACACCGAATCCCCCTTATATGCAGCTTAATAAAAAACGGAAGCTGAAAAATTCAACTTCCGTTTGTTTTGTTTTTAAGCAGAGACGGGTTTTACGCCGCTCTTATTTCCGCAGTCTCACTCAGCGTCGGATGTTTCTTCGGCTTCAGCGTCTGCTTCGTCTGCTCCCTCATCCGCGTTGTCCTCTAAAAGAGCGCGAATAGAAAGGCTTACTTTCTGATTTTCATTGTCGATAGCGGTAATCTTCGCTTCAACTTCCTGTCCTACTGACAGAACATCCTCGGGCTTTGCGATCTTGTGGTCCGCAATCTGGCTGATGTGGATAAGTCCGTCGCATCCGGGAACGATTTCGGCAAACGCGCCGAAAGGCATGAGACTTACGATCTTAACTGTCGCAACGTCGCCTTCTGCATATTTTGATGTGAAGATGTTCCAAGGATTCATATCGTCTGTCTTGTAGCCGAGAGATATTCTTTCTTTCTCACGGTCAAAAGCCTTAACGTATACGTGGATAACGTCTCCGACTTTAACAACTTCGGAAGGATGCTTGATACGTCTCCAAGAAAGCTCGGAGGTATGTACCATACCGTCAACTCCGCCGAGATCTACGAATGCGCCGAAATCCGTAAGGCTCTTTACAGCTCCGTCAAATTCCATGCCTTCTGCGATCGCGTTCCAGAAAGCTTCTCTCTTAGCCTTGCGCTCCTCGTTGCGTACAACGCGGATGGATGCGTATGCTCTCTTGCGCTCGGGCTTTATTTCGATGATCTTTACTCTCTGCGTCGTGTTTACGAGAGTGGAAAGATCTCCGTCTTTCGGAACTCCCGTGTGAGAAGCGGGAATAAATACTCTGACGGAATCGATTGAAATAATAACGCCGCCTTTTACGACTTCAACGATCTTTCCTTCAAGGATCTCTCCGGATTCGTAAGCCGCTACAATCTTATCCCAGTTGGAGTCGGAATCAACTCTTGTTTTATCAAGCGTCGCGATACCGTCGATGTCGGAAACCTTAACTACCTTTGCTTTGACTGAATCTCCTACCTTGAAGAGACTGTCAAGCTTAACCTGAGGATCGTCTGTTGCTTTGTCATGTGTGATGACGCCTGTTGTCTTTGCGCCGAGATCTACGTGTATCTCGTTTTGAGAAATGGACGTTATAACGCCTTCGACGATATCTCCTGTATTTAAAGTTTTGAATGAATTCTCGAGAAGTTCAGCAAAGTTTTCTGCTTGCTCGTTCATAGTTTTATATACCTCCTGAATTAAACTGTCGGGGGTGGATGCTCCCGCAGTTATTGATACTGTTTGATCGGCGTCCGCTTTTATCTTCCGGCACTCGTCCGGCGAGTCTATGAAATATACCCGGCTGCAATACCTGCCGGCTATATCGCGCAGTTTATTCGAATTAGAGCTGTCGGGACTGCCGATTACTATCACTACATCTGAATTTGCCGCAATGTCAGCGATCTCATTTTGACGTAATTGTGTAACATTACATATTGTATCAAAAATTAAGGCATTTGTATATACCTTTTTGATAAAATTTATACTTTTTTTCCATTCAGACAAATTTTGTGTGGTTTGAGCTGCCACTGTTATCACTTTTGCACTGTTTTTTTCGGGCGAGTGTGATTTCAGCCAATCCTCGGTCTCATTGGAATTACCGAGCACAAGTTTTTCTCCGGAGGCGCAGCTCATAATCCCCTCGACTTCCGGATGATTGCGGTCGCCGATAAGGATAAATATCCGTCCGTCTCCCGAATTGTCACGTGCGATCTCGCGCACTTTTCTGACATATGGGCAGGTACAGTCGAGAAGTTTGAAATTTATATTCCGCTCGGCGCACGAAGAAAGAATATTAACAATCTCCGCGCATTCGCCGTGCGCTCTTATGACAACGGTTATTTTTTCACCGTCGTCCCCCATAGCCGTTACGCGCCCGATATCTTCTCTCGATATCTCCCGCGCGCCTTTTTTCATTATTGATTCTATGTAATTATTATTGTGTATTATCCGTCCTAAGGTAAATACCTTTCTGCCGTCCGTTTCAGAGTGCGACAGCTCTTCTTCAAGAGCCTCCGCCGCTCTCCTCACACCGAAACAAAAGCCCGCATGTTCGGCTATTTTTATATTCATCGTTTATCCTCTACATCAAAGCCGCTGCTTGAAGGTTGCGCGTAGCGTCAACCTCGGGAGCGGGGCGGTTTTTTCTGCTTATAGGCTGTTATATTATCCCCGACTGAAAGTAAAGCTGCACCTCGGAGGTTGCGCGTAGCGTCAACCTCGGGAGCGGGGCGGTTTTTTCTGCTTATAGGCTGTTATATTATCCCCGACTGAAAGTAAAGCTGCACCTCGGAGGTTGCGCGTAGCGTCAACCTCGGGAGCAGGGCGGTTTTTTCTGCTTATAGGCTGTTATATTATCCCTGCTCGTCAGTCCCGACGTCCTTGTCGGGTTTCGGCAGAGTTATGTATTTATTCTCCGGAAGCTCGTTTCCGTATTTTATTGAGCATATGCGGTCGAAAATAATGCGCGCGGCGTTCGAATACTCGTTTCTTCCGCCTTTCGTGAAATTAAGTTCCTCAAAAGAAAGCGGCTTTCCGAACGTGACGCGGTTTTTTCGAAACATACCGGTTTTCATGCGGCTGTTCTCGATCATTACCGGAACTATCGGCGCCTTCGTATGGTAAGCTATCATCCCGACTCCGGCTTTTACTTCGGTGGTTCTGGGATCGGCTCCGCCGTAACGGTGCCCTTGAGGGAAAATACCGACGAGTTCGCCGCCCTCAATAAGCGATATCATATTCTTTATACTTCCGACGTCAAATCCTCCGCGGTCGACGGGAAATGCTCCGAGCGCTTTTATGAGGGGAGCTATCGGAGTTTTGAAAAGCTCCTTTTTCGCCATGTATCTCACCTGTCTGTCGGCTGCCGCAGATATCACCAAAACATCGGAAAACGCCGTATGGTTAGACGCAAGTATAGCTCCGCTTTTCGGAATATTTTCAACGCCGTGCGCGTCGATTCGGTAAAGCCGTCTCACGATCGGTCCGAAAGTCCTGTAAAATCTTTCGTAAAATGCCATAACATCCACCTAATCTCGGATTATTTCTTTAATATACCTTTTTATATATTATTAATTTAATATATCTTCCATATATTCATATATTACAGATATATCTCAGCTGATAACGTATTTTTTCCAATACAGGCAAATCTTCATGTGCTCTTTGCGGCGTAGTCGTTCATCAGCCCTATTATATAGTCAGCCGAACCGCCTACGTCATACCCGTCG
>CAKSJC010000023.1 GCA_934462885.1 uncultured Eubacteriales bacterium
TGCCCGGTGAAATGTTCAACGAACTCGGACTTGACTTGAAAGCTCGTTCCGCTTCCGACAAGAACATAATCGTTACTCTCGCAAACGGTTATTACGGCTACATTGCAACAGAGAAAGCGTATTCCGAGGGCGGATACGAAGTAACGCTCGACCACTTCAACAATCTCGTTCCCGGTGCAGGCGAAACTATTGTAAACGTTATTCTCGATCTCCAAAAGGAGCTGTAAGAAACGCCCTAAGATGACTTCAAAAACGCCCCGAAACTTTTGAAGTCGCCAAAAACTCAAAAAGTTTTTTATTCGCGCCTGAAACCGAAGGCTGTCGAACTTCAAACCTTTTAATGTAGATTTGTTAATTCTTTACGGATGTATTAAATCCGTAAAGATTCAGTACAAAACATAAAAATCTCCCGCGCGACTACGCCGCGCGGGAGATTTTTATGTTTAGCAGGAATACAAAGTCAAATTCCATGCATTTTTTTGCGGATCTTTTCGCCTCTCCGCCCTCTTCGCAATACACTATCATTTTCCGAAAAAACGTCTCCCCGAGCGGCTCTTATCCCAAGTAACACCGGCGTTTCACAGTCAATTATCTCTTTTCGTGAAGTTTTACAGTTCCTTCCGCAAGACTTAAGACAGCATTAAATCTATCGTCGCATGGAATGCAATACTGTATTTTGTCTCTTCCCCGTTTTCGCCGCGCCATATCAGATAAAAATAAGAATAATTCGGTCAGTCGGTCACGAACATTTCATCTGATTCCCCAAACGGACTTTCAGAACTCTTATCGGGAATCTCTTCCAAAAGATCTGTTACAGACATGACCGCTTTTTCTATCGCCGCCCACTGATCTTCTTCTATCGGAATATCTTCGGTCTCAACATATCCGTCGTTATACTCGCCGTCAAGAGTATCTTTTTCATATTCCCAGGCAGAGAAAAAACGCGCGCACACTATTCTGTCGGAATTTATGGAAACATCCATATCATCTCCGTAAACCATCCGTTCCGCCTTATATATTCTATTCCTCACAAGGTTACATCTTCTTTTTTTCATTTCAACATTACCTTTCGTTTTTTCGCACATCCGCAAAACACTGCTGACAGCATCAATAATAAAATACAAAGCCCGACTCCCCGCTTCAAATAGGCTTCCCCTTTTTTTATAATGCTTTATCAAATCCTGCGCTTCACGTGCGCAAGTCGCTTTTTCACTTATCTTTTTCCTTCGTAAAACGTCATTTCACGGTAGTCGTTTTAGAGTTAAACGTTCATTGAAACTATTTCTTTCTCGCGCCGCGGCGTATTCATTTTTTAATTTTATCATACAAATGCGCATTCAACAATACGCGAAAGAATTATATATCATTTTTTCCTCAAACCGACGTGTAAATGCTCTTCCCCGCCGTATTTCGCACCAAAAGAGGAAAAACTTTTTGTCATTTTCGTTGAAAAACTATTGCTCATTTGCTTAAAAAATACTATAATATAAGTTAGAATAAATTTTTTCATCAGAGGTTAACCTATGAGAGTTTTAGCAATAGGCGCTCATCCCGACGATATCGAGATAGCCTGCGCCGGTACACTTGCCAAATGCGTTAAAAGAGGTGATAAGGTAATCGTTTGCCATGTTGCAACCGGAAACCTCGGTCACGTTATAATCCCGCCGGATGAACTTACTGTCATCCGCGAAAATGAAGCGAAAAAAGCCGGAAGCCTTGCAGGTATCGAAGTTATCTCCGCAGGCTTTGACGATCTCGGTGTGTTCGACAACAACAAAGAGTCCCGCGACCGCATCGTAGATGTTATAAAATACGCAAACCCTGATTTTATCATCACGCACAATCCCGACGACTATATGCCCGACCACACCGCGGTAAGCCGACTTGTTTTCGACGCAAGCTTTGCGGCAACGCTTCCAAACTACAAGAGCAAATACTCCGAACCCGCAAAACTCGTGCCGATCTATTATATGGACACACTCGCCGGAGTAAATTTTGTTCCGACAGACTTTGTAGATATCACAGATGAGATTGATCTCAAAATCAAAATGCTAAACTGCCATGAAAGCCAAATCGTATGGATGAATGAGCATGACCACATCGACTTTGCCGACATGGTTCGCACATGCTCAAAATACAGAGGATATCAATGCGGCGCGGCATACGCCGAAGGCTTCCGCCAGTGCCAGGTATACTTAAAGGGCACGACAAAGAGACTTCTTCCGTAACAAAAACCAAAATCGCAAGGAGTTTTCTTAAGACTTAAAAAATCGCGGACAACCTCAGCCTAAACATACAAAAGTCAACGCGAAAACATACAAAATCAATACATCCGATAAAAAAGGAGATTTATCATGGATTTTAACTCAACCGTTAAAGGAAGCCTCCTTGAAGGCTTCTATCCCGAAGGGTGGGATTTCAAAAAAATAGACGAATGCTGCTCTCACGCTCCCGAAGAAGTTCTCGAAAGACAATCTTTCTGGAACCCCGGATTTACTCCCGTTCAATGTGACTCTCTCGCTGAATTTGACGTAAAAATGGGTCATGAGATCGCAAACGAAATAAAAAAAGCAAATGCTAAAAACGAAAAGATCGCTTTCATCCTGCCGGTAGGTCCTATGGGAATGTACAAATGGGCTGTTTACTTCCTCAAAGAATGGAACGAAAACTGCAAAAACGTATGGTGCTTCAACATGGACGAGTGGGCTGACGCTGAAGGCAATACAATAACCGGAGAGGCTTCTTTCCAAAGCGCAATGGAAAACGCTTTCTACAATCCTCTCGGAGAACTCACGGTTCCCGTCGATCACAGAAACTTCGCTACACGCGACAATCTTCCGACTTACCCGGAAAAAATCGCCGCTCTCAAGGCTGAAGGCGCAAAACTCGTTCTTGTATACGGTATCGGCAGAATGTGCCACATCGCATTCTGGGAACCTCACTTCGGAAGCGAATTCGACTCTGACGCAAAATGGCTCGAACAGCCGTACAGAATCGGCGCAAAGCTTCATCCTCTGACAATAGAGCAGAACGCTCTTACTTCTTTCAGAAGCAGAACAAGCCTCGTTCCGTGCCGCGCCAACACTGTCGGTCCGAAGCTTCTCTTCTCCGCAGATTACGCGATAGGCGGCGCAGACGGTGCGTTCTCACGCGGTATGCAGTGGCAGGGCATGAGCTTCTGGATGACTCTTCGTTATACTCCCACAAGATTCGTAACATCAAGCTACATACCCACTCTTCCCGGCAGACTCTTCTTCTTAAAGGAACTGGCAGGTCCGCTCTGCCCCGATGTAAACTGATATGGGCGGAATCCTTATCGCGGGAAATATTCTTGTTGACAGGATAAACGAGATACGCGCATATCCCGCTTCCGGTCAGCCTGAAAAAACTCTCGCCGTCGCTTCATGTAGCAGCGTCCGGCAAAATCGGGCGCGACGACAACGGTAATTTTGTTTTCTCCGCTCTTGCCGAGAACGGAGTAGACACCTCCGGAATCCGTATTTCCGACAAACCGACGAGTTTTACCGAGGTCATGAGCGTTACGGGAAGCGAGCGCACGTTCTTTACATTCGCCGGAGCAAGCGCGGATTTCGGCTTCTCGGACATCGATTTTGAATCATTCGATGTAAGTATGCTGCATCTCGGATACTTTCTTCTTCTCGATAAAGTAGACGCGGGAGACGGAGTCGAAATACTTAAAGAAGCTAAACGCCGCGGAATAACCACGTCTATCGATATGGTGACGGAAAACTCCGACAGATATTCTCTCGTTCGCAACGCTTTGCAATACGTCGACAACATCATAATAAACGAAGCGGAAGCTGCCGGTCTGTCGGGCAACTACGACAGTCTCGACGGCGCGGCGCATTCTATACGAGACATGGGAGTCAGCGAAAGAGTTATTATTCACTCTCCTAAATTCTCGCTCTGCCTATCGAATAACGGATTATTCTCCGTTCCCTCTCTTGATCTTCCGAAAGATTTCATAAAAGGCTCGACGGGCGCCGGAGACGCATTCTGCGCGGCATGCCTCCTCTCGATTTACGCCGGTAAAAGCGAAGAAGAAATGCTCTCCTTTGCGTCGGCGGCAGCAGCCTGCAACCTCAGCGAAGCCGACTCCGTAAGCGGTATGAGAAGCGAAGCGGAAGTACGTGCTATCGCCGAAAAATACGGAAGGCTCAAGCTATAAATACCCACATTTTAGCATAAAATAAGCTGCGGGGCAGTGCGTCCACGCAGCTTTGCCGCATTGACCCAAAAAACAATTCCGCATGGCAAATCGGCATAACACAAAGTATAGCATATGCTGTCGCGCGCATATCAAAATGCTGCAACAAAATACGAAATTATGATTTCCGATATAAATACGGCACAACTTTAATGCGGCGCAACAAAAACTACAAGTAAAGGAAAAATAAAAATGAAAGCTGTTATGTATGGCGGCGGAAATATCGGACGCGGCTTCATCGGAGCTTTATTCAGCGCCTCCGGCTACAATGTTACGTTTATTGACGTTGCGGACGCTGTCGTATCCGAGCTTCGCGAAAAAAAGTCGTACCCGCTCCGCTATGTTTCAGGCGATACCCATGAAGACGTACTCATTAAAAATGTGACTGCCGTAAACGGAAACGATGCGGAGGCGGCGTCAGACGCTATCGCAGAATGCGACATCATGGCTACCGCGGTCGGCGCACGGATACTGAAGTTTATCGTGCCGAACATTGTCGCAGGTTTGAGAAAACGCTGGGCAAGCGGCGCAGGACCACTCAACATTATAATATGCGAAAACCTGATGGACGCAAATCTCGTTCTTGAAGGAATGATAAAGGAAAACCTGACAGACGCGGAACGCATTAAGTTTGACGAAACAGTCGGACTTGTAGAAGCCTCTATCGGCCGTATGGTTCCTATTCAGACAGACGAGATGAAGGACGGTGAGCCTCTTCGCGTATGCGTTGAAAAATACGGTTTTCTCCCGGTCGATAAATCCGCTTTCAAGGGAGAGATTCCGTCTATTTGCGGCATGATCCCATTCTCACCGTTTGATTTCTACATTAAGAGAAAACTATACATACACAACATGGGACATGCGGTCTGCGCTTATCTCGGAGATATACTCGGACTCGAGTACATTTATGAAGCGATAGATAATCCCGAGATACGGCTTATCTCGGAAAACGCGATGCTCGAAAGTGCAGAAGCGCTTTCGAAAAAATACAGTGTGGATCTTTCCCTCATTCAATCGCATATAACCGATCTTTTATTCAGATTTACAAACGCCGCCCTCCGCGACACCTGCAAGAGAGTCGGCGGAGATCCTGCGAGAAAACTCTCGCCATCCGACAGACTTATCGGATCCGCTTCTCTCGCGCTTGATATGGGTATAACACCCGCATATATTGCAGTCGGCGCTGCCGCAGGTCTGAAACGATACATCAACGAAACGGAAAGCCCGGAGCAGACTGAAGCTACGGCGGCACGAGTTCTTTCGGAAATCTCAGCTCTTGAACCTTCCTCAAAACTCTCAAAGCTTATTCTCACTTACTACACTATGCTGACAGACAATTGCGACATATCCTCACTGCGCAGAACAGCTGAAAGAATTAAGCGTTCCGAGATGGGTGAAATAATATAGTTTGCGGAAAATTTCATGCGGCTTTTTTGATAATATAGAGTTATTTAAATAACCGATACGCACTCTTCTCCCAGAAAAACATTTCCCTCTCTGCAAAAACATGAGGAAAATCGCGGAAAAATGCTGCTTTTCGAAATATCCTCGTATGATATTATAACCTTTTTGCGCTTTGATTCCCGGAGATATACTTTGTGCGGAAGCACAAAGTATATCTCTTTTACGTGTATAAGATAGACTGTATTCCCCAAACTCAGTGCATAATTAAAAAAATATTGCAATGGTAGGAAAAGTGTGGTATAATTAATAAAATTATAATTAAAATGGAAGAATATTATTATAAATCAAGAACTTAAATCAAAGAAAAGGTAATTTATATGCCAAAGACGGGAAAACAAAAAAATGATCTTCGCGGAGTAAAGAAAGAGACTGCCCTCACACTTGCAGTATCGGCGGTTATCGCGGTTATCCTTGAGATTCTTCTTATATCTGCAGGCGATATGACTCCCGCTTCGGGAGGGATAGTCGCGCTGATCTTTTATGCCGCCGTTTCTTTTGCAACATACTATTTCTTTGAAAAACGAAGAAAGACCAAAACAGGCGAAGAAGCTCTTGCGCCGGTCATGGGACGAATAATGTTTGACGCAGTCGTAAAAATGGACTCTCCCGTGTTCATATGCGACTCCTCGGAGAGGATAATCTGGTATAATACCGCAACTGAGTCATTAGCGTCCCGAAAAAATAAATTGTACGGAGAACGCGTGTTTGAGCTTCTCGGCGCAACACTTGCCGACATAAGAAGCGATGTCACGGGAATCGGAACAAAAGTCTACTGCGAAGGAAGAAGTTTCCTTGCAAAATACAGCCACATAAAAACCGTCGACGACGATTTCGCACTGATAACAACAGCGGAAACAACCGAACTTGACGCCCTTCATGAAAAAGCATCCGGAGCCGAAGTTGTCGTAGCTTATATCGTAATAGACAACTTCAGCGAAATGATGCAGTACGACAGTGAACAGTACAGACCTGCCGCCGCACGTATCGATGAGATACTGCGCGACTGGAGCGACGAGCACGGCGGTATCCTTAAGGAATACGAACGCGATAAGTACATCTTTATCGTCGATTCGCGCTCGCTTTGGGAAATAATCTTAAAAAAATTCGACGTTCTCGATCGTGTGCGCGCCGTAAAAGCAGGAGATACTAATCTTCCGCTTACGGTATCTATGGGCGTTTCAAACATCCGCGGCTCATATGAAGAAAAAGAAAAAGCCGCGCACGCCGCTCTCGATATGGCGCTCCAGCGCGGAGGCGACCAAGCTGTCGTTAAAGGAGACGGTACTATTGACTTCTACGGCGGTGTAACAAAGAGCGTTCAGAAGAGAACAAACGTGCGCGCAAGAGTAGTCTCAAATGAGCTTATCTCGGCTATAAAAAACGCATCAAACGTCATTATAATGGGACATAAATATGCTGATTTCGATTCGTTCGGCGCGTGCGTCGGTCTTGCAAGACTCTCTATGTACTGCGGAGCGAGGGTTAACATTGTTATAAACCTATCGGATCTCAACCTTTCCGGATGCCGCTCAATGCTCGACTCGGAAAACGATTTCCTCGGTATCTTCGTAGGTGCGGAATCGGCTCTCGACCTTCTTGAGACAGATACTCTCGTTATCGTTGCGGACGTAAGCAACCTATCGATAGTTGAAGCACCTGAGCTCGCTTCACGTACAGATAAGCTTGCAATAATCGACCACCACAGAAAAATGGAAGAATTCTCAAAAGAGCCGGACATCGAATATATAGAACCATCCGCTTCAGCCGCATGCGAACTCGTCGCTGAAATGCTCGAACAGGTACTTCCGAAAGATGAGTTGTCCTCTGCCGAAGCTAACGTGATGCTCGCCGGAATCATGCTCGACACAAAGAGATTTACTAAAAATACCGGCACACGTACATTTTCGGCAGCTATGTATCTTCGTGACCGCGGAGCGTCTCCCGCAGACGTGCAGGAGCTGTTCTGCGAAAGCTACGACGACTACATCGGCGAAGCAAAATTCCGCAGAAACGTTGAGATATACCGCAATTCCGTAGCTATAACCGTGGCAACGGACGCGTCCGGTCCCGCAGACCGCATTATCGCCGCTAAAGCCGCCGATAATTTGCTAATGGTTGAGGGAATAAAAGCGTCGTTTGCCGCAATTGTTATCGGAGATTCTATCCATATCTCCGCACGCTCCTCGGGAAGTCTTAACGTGCAGCTCATCCTTGAAGAAATGGGCGGCGGAGGTCACTACGACTCGGCGGGAGTTCAGTGCGACAACATGACCGTTTCGGAAGCTGTCGCGGAATTGAAAAAATCGATAGACAGACATATGTGAAAACTTATGTATATAAAAACAATAAGAGTATGTAATCGTAATCGGAGGTTAATATGAAAGTTGTACTTTTAGCGGATGTCAAAGGACAGGGCAAGAGCGGAGACCTTATAAACGTTTCCGACGGATACGCGAGAAATTTTCTTTTCCCGAAAAAGCTTGCCGTTGAAGCGGACGCCAAGATAATGAACGATATAAAAAACAAAGAAGCCGCAAGACTCCATAAAATCGAACTTGAGAAAAAAGCAGCGGCGGAAACAGCGGCAAAACTGGAAGGACTTATTGTAAAGATAAAGATGCAGGCGGGAGCAGATGGGAAATTCTACGGTTCCGTAACAACCAAAGATGTCAGCGACGCTCTTCTCTCTCAGCACAATATAGAAATAGACAAAAGAAAAATTGCTCTTACAGAGCCGATCAAGGCTTACGGCAACTTTACGGCCGACGTAAAACTCTATCCCGAAATAAACGGAAAAATAAACATCCTCGTTTATTCCGCTTAAGCGCAACGTTTCGGATAATTAACCGGACCGCGCCGAAAAACTACGGCGTACCGTCAGGTAAAATCACACCATAATACCGACGCCTAATTATGAAAACTCATAAAATAATGCGGTTTGGTAATAAAAAACTAGGATAAAAAACGGAAGAAGGTACAAAAATGAACGCGGAGCTTGATAGGAGAATGCCGTTTTCGCTTGAAGCGGAACAGTCTCTTCTCGGATCAATACTGATCAATCCCGCAGCGATGGACGAAATCGCCGCAATTACGTCGGCAGACGATTTCTATATGCCGGAGCACAGCGAGATCTTCTCGGCAATGCAGTCGATGTACCTTTCAAGCAAAAACATAGACGTAGTTACTCTCATAGAAGAGCTTGTTCAAAGCGGTACATACGACGAAGCGGGCGGAAGAGAATATTTAAAACTCGTGGCGGAAACCGTTCCGACCGCGGCAAACGCCAAGGATTACGCAAAGATAGTCCGCGACAAAGCCATACTCAGGCAGCTCATCGCGGCGGGAGAAGATATCGCTGAAGCGGCTTACGCG
Organism: uncultured Eubacteriales bacterium; assembly: GCA_934462885.1. Classification (GTDB taxonomy): domain Bacteria; phylum Bacillota; class Clostridia; order Oscillospirales; family CAG-272; genus UMGS1696. The sequence goes on from CAKSJC010000023.1 coordinate 9,065, forward strand.
GGCGACGATACCTCCGAAAATCTCGTTGAATACGCGGAAACAAAAGTATTCAGAATAGCTGAGGGACGCGAAAATAAAAATTTCACCCACATCAGAGACGCTCTTCTTCATGTACACGAGAGACTGACCAAACTTTCTCAGGATCCCGAGGCTCTGCGCGGAACTCCAACCGGTTTTGAAGCACTTGATAACGTCATCGTCGGCATGGGAAACAGCGACCTTATTCTGATCGGCGCGCGTCCCGGTATGGGTAAAACTTCATTTGCGATGAACATAGCGACAGAGGCTGCTATAAAAACAAAAAAAACCGTATGTGTTTTCAACCTCGAAATGTCGGCGGAGCAGCTTGCTAACCGTATGCTTTCGAGCGAAGCGCAAATCGACAGCTACAAGATGCGCTCGGGAAAACTCGACGGAGAGGACTGGAACGCTCTCGCACATGCGTCAAGCAGGCTCGCCGAGACGGAAATACTGATTGACGACACACCCGGCATCACGGTAACAGGAATGAAATCAAAGCTGAGGCGCGTGAAAAACCTTGGACTCGTGGTAATTGACTACCTTCAGCTTATGCAGGGCGACCGACACAGCGACAACCGAGTGCAGGAAGTCGCAGATATCTCCCGCGGATTAAAGCTTCTCGCAAAGGAGCTGAACGTACCGATTGTAACATGCGCACAGCTGTCGAGAGGTCCGGAAAACAGACCCGACAAACGTCCTATGCTGTCGGATCTCCGAGACTCCGGCGCTATCGAGCAGGACGCGGATATCGTAATGTTTCTCTACCGCGACGAATACTATAAAGATGAAACGGCAGAGCAAAGTATAGCGGAAGTTATCGTTGCAAAAAACAGACATGGCTCCCTTGAAAAAGTAAAGCTCGGCTGGATAGGACGTTACACAAAATTCACAACCCTTGCCCCCGAGGCGCCGGGTATGTAAAATACACAAGACGCAAGAAGTAAATCGGGCGGCGAGAAATCGCCGCTTTTTTCGATAAAAAGCCGGACGGCGCTTTTTCATAAAAAAACGATGAACTTTGAGAAAAACAGCATTATTCCTCTAAAAATGCTCTCCCTTGCCTAAAACGTCACCGACAACCGTGATGCTAAAACTTATACAATCAAATCATACACATATGGAATTAAAGATGAATCTATTAAATAAAATAAATTCCCCCGACGACATAAAAAGTCTCTCTGACTCCGAAATCAACGTGCTCGCAGGAGATATCAGGCAGAAAATAATAGAAGTGGTGTCTCAAAACGGCGGACATCTCGCCTCAAATCTCGGTATTGTAGAAGCGACCATTGCTCTCCACAAGGTTTTTTCTTTCGGGCTCGGGGAAAATAAAGATTCGCTTATCTTCGACGTGGGTCATCAGTGCTATGCGCATAAACTTATAACGGGAAGGTATTCTTCTTTCGAAACCCTGAGAAAAAACGGAGGGATTTCCGGCTTTACAAATCGCGGAGAAAGCACTTGGGATACCCTTACGGCAGGACACAGCGGAAGTTCCGTTTCGGCCGCGATAGGGATTGCCGAGGCAATGCGTATAAAAGGAAGCAAAAACTATACGGTAGCGGTAGTAGGCGACGGCTCGTTCACTAACGGAATGATATACGAAGCCCTTAATTCTCTTGCGCGTCGCGATATTCGCCTTATCATTGTCTTAAACGATAACGAAATGTCGATATCAAAAAACGTGGGCAGTTTTTCAAATTATCTCTCTCTCATAAGAACCGGGGAGGGTTATTTTAAGTTTAAGTTTTACACGAAAAAAATTTTCTCAAAAATTCCCCTAATCGGAATGCCTCTCGTTCGCTTTTCGCGCAGAACAAGGGATCTTATCAAGCGTCTCACGAACTCGGAAAGCTTTTTTGAAAATCTCGGACTTGAATACATCGGACCCGTAAACGGAAACGATTTCCGACGAATGGTAAACGTGTTGGAAGAGGCAAAAACAAAAAACTGTCCCGTCATCGTTCACATGAAAACGAAAAAGGGACTAGGCTTTGCGCCCGCTGAAGAACATCCCGAAAAATACCACAGTACCTCACCTTTTTCCGTCGGCGAAACAAACTGCGCGAATGGCATAGACGGAGGAACAAACTCGCTCGGCGAAAGTGCAAAAAATATAAGCAGTTCGTCAAGCGCATCCGCCGAACCTGAAACAAATGCGGAAACCAACACCTATTCCCATGATATATCTTCCGGCGGAGATTTGAAAAACGCCGCTTCAAAGCTTTCCGCAACTTTCACAGCCGAGGTATCGCGTTTTCTCTGCGACGCAGCGGACAAAAACGGAAAAATATGCGCTGTTACGGCAGCTATGACTGAAGGATGCGGGCTCGGCGAATTTGCCGCTCGCTTTCCGGAAAGATTTTTCGACGTCGGTATAGCCGAAGAACATGCCGTAACTATGGCGGGAGGACTTGCGATCGGCGGAATGATCCCGTTTGTCGTACTGTATTCCACATTCTCTCAGAGAGTGTTTGACCAACTATGGCATGACATCGTGCTGCAAAATGCGCACGTTGTTCTGTTTCTCAGTCACTGCGGTCTCGTCGCGGGGGACGGTGTTACTCACCAAGGAATATACGATGTGCCGCTCTTTTCTACTCTCCCGCAGACTGAGATATTCTCACCGGATACGCCGGAAGCGTTTGCATATGCCGCGCAGCGCGCTCTAAACGGACGAGGACTTTCGATCGTGCGGTACCCGAAAGGCGCTTTTGCCGATCACGGAGCAAGAATATTTGAAAAACGCGGAGAGTACAAACTGACACTATTCGGGAACGGTGAAAAAAATGCAGTTATCACATACGGTCGTATATCAGAGGATGTATCTGCGGCTCTTTTCGAGCTTGAAGCCGAATGCGGTCTTTCCGCAAAACTTATAGTATTAAATAAAATCTATCCTCTTCCCGATATTCTTTCGGAAATCTGCGCCACAGAAAAAATAACGGTAATCGAAGAATCCGTAAAAAAAGGAGGGATAGGTGAAAAAATCGCTGCACTCTCCGCAGAAATGAAGCTTCGCGCCGCCGTTCGTATTCTCGCCATAGAAAAAGATTTTATCCCGAACGGAGATCTATCCTATCTGAAACGTTTTGTCTCACTCGACCGCGAGAGCATAAAACTCGCTCTGGCAAGTGAAACGGCTGAAAATCCCGAACAGAGAGATACTTTTTTTCGCTGAAAGGAATAAATAACCGGTTAACTCTCTTCGCTACTGAAAAAACTGACAAAAAAACAGGGAACTTATCGTTCCCTGTTTTTTTCAGATCAGTTCTTATGTAATTGTATAGTTATTACTCAGCTGCCGAAACTGCTGTGATGTGCGGGTTAACGCCCTCATACCAGTACAGGAAGCCTTCCATATCAATAACATCGCCGACATTCAACGCCTTAACAGCGGCGTAAACGTCAGTAGTGTTGTCGCAGAGGTAAGATTCAACCGTGAATGTGTAAGTCTTTCCGTCCTTTGATACGTTGAAGTAAAGATCATCGCCGTCCTGGCCTGAGCCGTCCCACTTATAGAGGTAAGCTACATCGTTTCCATCAGCGTCCTTGCTTGCTTCAACTGTCATACCCTTGAAAGATACGAACTCGTTCTGGTGAGCGATTAAATCGTCTGTGCCGAGAAGAGCCGTAACATCTGCGGGTTCAGCTATAAATGTTTCGCCTTCGATAATCTCGAATGTTGCGTCGATTATTTCAACTTCGCCGGACCATTCAGCCTTGTATCCCGTAACCTTAATCTTTGTGCCGGGAACGAGAAGCGCATAGTCTTCTTCGGAGCAAGCCATATTGTAGAGGAAGTATGCGCCGTCTTTATCCTGTGTATATACGGTTGCCTTATCTTCCCACCATGACTGCTTAGCTTGAACGTATGTTTCAACAACTACCTGTGTGTCGAGGTCAGCGGCAGCATATTCTTCATATGTCATAACCTTTGCTTCTTCGGCATCGGGCTTTGTTTCAGAATCGGATTCTTCCTTAGATTCCTCTTTGGACTCTTCCGTTGATTCTGTATCGGTTATAGATTCGCTGTCTTTTGCGGAGTCGGTCTCTTCACCGTCATTCTTTGCGCAGGAAGCTAAAAGGGATACTGCAAGAATGAGAGCAAGGAATAAAGCTAAAAACTTTTTCATTTTTGTTCTCCTTAAAAATAATTTAAATAAAGAACTGATTCTTTCCCTATAGCAATTATACATCAATTTCGGAAAAAGGTCAATATCTATTGTTTTTTTTCTTGATTTTGAGTGTTAAAAGAATTTTTCCTTTTCTTTACTGCGGAGAACAATGAATACGACGCTATGATTATCCAAGCTCCGGCTATACACGATATAAGTGCGACGGATGACGCGGGAAGAGGTCCGAGGTTCGCTTTTACGTTCGAATTCTGCCCTGCGGATATGCCGTCAAGTCTGTATAGGGACTTTACGTCTTTATACAGCTTTTCCATATATTCGTCGTCGACGGTTTCACGGCGTCTTACCGATTTCGTAACGTTTTCGATGAGCTGTCCGGCGGCGTCGCGCAGAGAAGCCGATCCGTTGAACACCGGAGTGACGAACGTATTGCCGACATTCGAAATAAGAAGCTTTGCCGCTTTTATTTTTACATCGTAGTGCACGGTATTATCCTCTCCGCATCGTGAGAGATAATCGGTATACTCCGCACTCTCGGAGGCTTTCAGTGTAACGGGGCTGTATCCCTCGGTTTCTGCGTAGGCTATCTGCACGTCGTTTGAAAGAAGATACTGCACAAAAAGCCATGACGCCATGACCTCGCCGCTGTCCTCCTTATTGAAGATACACACTGACGGTCCCTGCGATATCATCACGGGTGAATCCGGGTCAAACTGCGGGATTGTCATTACCTCTATCTCAAAATCGACAAGCTTATCCTTACTTATGTCGGAAAGCGGAGCGTCGGTTCCCATCCACGTTGCGCCTGCTGTCGAATCTACCGCAAACACGCACTGCCCGGCATTTAAGAAGTTAGCGGGATAACTCGATATCTTAAAAGTCGAAAAAGCTCCGGTTCCCGTATGTTCCGCAACGGTATACAGAATCTCCTTCGTCGTATCGTTGAACAAAAGTATATCGCCGCCGTTTGTAGAATAGCCGGCGTTCTTTTGTTTTAACATCTGTATCATCATATTGTCGGTAGATTTATAGATAAACGGAATCATAACCTTTTGTCCGTTTACGGCGTATGTTCCGTCGTCGTTTTTCTTTGCCGCGGCGTCGGATACTTCCCAAACAAAATCCCACGTCAGAGTTTCGGGCAATTTATATCCGAGTTTTTCGACATAAGTTTTATTGATGTAGCACGCTTCGGTCGAACGCATGAACGGAAGCGCGTAATAATACCCTCCGAATGAACATTCCTCAAGATACTGCGGAACTATCTCCTCTTTCGTCGGAGAATCGAACTTTACAAGGCTTCCGCCGAGTCCGTATTTTTCGTTATCTAACAGGTCGTCGAGAGGAGCTACCACGTTTTCGCCCGTCAAATAGGTTGCA
>CAKSJC010000024.1 GCA_934462885.1 uncultured Eubacteriales bacterium
CTCAAAAACAGCAAAAGACGGCATAGCCGTCAAGCTAAACCGTCTTTTGCTTCAATGTTTTCTTAAGTCACCGCCCATTTTACTGCGTTTTTTATTCGGCGCTCTATGTCAGGATACGTAAAACGTTTTGAGAAAAGAACATTTTTTATCAAGTACTTTTCTTTATTTTTCTTAATTCAACTAAAAGGAAGAAAAGTGATATAGCAGAAAAGAAAACAAAAATCGCCGTAATATCCGAAGTCTCCGGTGAATTTTCGTTTACTGACGTCAAATCCGAATATGATTTATCAACAAAAAAACCCGTTTTTTCTATGTAGTTTGTTCCGTTTACAACTGATATATCATATATTTGAACAGAAACATTGCGGATAACGATACCCATATTTCCGCTTTCGATTTTGAGAACACTGTTTCTTTCTACAGTAAAAGTTTTATCATCAGTTATAAATTCGATCTCACTCAAAATTCCGTCATCGAGAGGAATGCGAATCTTCATTTTTTCACCGTTTTTTATTTTTTCTGACAATGACTTCGGAAAGTCCTCAAACTCATCCGCAGATCCGTTTGCGCGTATAAGCACGGAAGTAATATTATTCGGTTCCTCTCCGCGGCAGTTCAGGATAATTCCGAAAAAACCATTTTCCGCATTTATCTTTGAAAAATCGAATTCAGCCTCAATAGTACATGAAGCAGAATGTTCAAATTCGGGCAAAATAAGATATGTACGTTTCGTATCACGGCTTAGCACTTCAAGCGAGTCTCCGGAGCAAATAAGCTTAAATTTATCCGAGCTGAGCGTACCGATTTTGATGCCGGAAGATGCAAAATCGGTTACTGCGGAAAAGTTTTGGTGATAAAGCACTTCCCCGTTTTCCCTTGTCTCTTCGGCAAAAACAGAAAAAGACAGAAAAATCAAAAGAAAAGAAAACACAAAAAACGAAAATCTCTTCATGATTGATCAGCCCCCGAATATTGCTTAATTCAACAATATTATACTTTTTCACACTACCCGAGTCAATAGGTAATTTGTAAAAAACGTTTTTTACATCATTATATAATGAAATAAAAAAGTATTTTTGATTTAAAAAATGAACAAACGGTATAACAGCATTTTACTGTTATACCGTTTTGTAAAAACAAAATATTTAGAAGTTACCACGGAAATTGGTGGTATCTTCACGCAGTCGAGCTATTGTTTACCCCAAATCAGTGGATAATATAACGTTCTGTATCCTTATCAAAGAGGTGAACTCTTGACATATCAAATGCAACGTTAATGATATCGCCTGCTCTTGCAGTTGAACGAGCGGATACACGAGCTGTCATTGATGTTTCTTCAGTTACGAGATAGAGATAAATTTCAGCGCCCATAAGCTCTGTAACTTCTACATCTGTTTCAATAACAGCATCAGACATTGCTTTGATAGAAGCTGCGTCGTCATGTATACATTCGGGACGAATACCGGCAACGACTTCTCTTCCGATATACTCTTCAAGAGCCGGGTCCTTAGCCTTATCTTCGGGAAGCTTAAGCGAATTGGAGCCGAATGTTATGTAGAGACCGTCATCCTTCTTTTCAAGAACACAGTTGATAAAATTCATCTGAGGAGTTCCGATAAAGCCTGCAACGAAGATATTTACAGGGTAATCATAAAGATTCTGAGGAGTATCTACCTGTTGAATAAGACCGTCTTTCATAACTACGATTCGTGTTGCCATCGTCATAGCTTCAACCTGGTCGTGCGTTACGTATACAAATGTTGTTCCGACTCTTTGATGAATCTTTGTAAGTTCCGTTCTCATCGTCGCACGGAGCTTAGCGTCAAGGTTTGAAAGAGGTTCGTCAAGAAGGAATACTCGAGGGTTACGTACAATAGCGCGTCCGAGCGCAACACGCTGTTTCTGACCGCCGGACAGAGCCTTCGGCTTTCTATCGAGAAGGTGTGTTATATCAAGGATTCTGGCAGCTTCTTCAACGCGGCGCTTGATTTCTTCCTTCGGAGTCTTGCGAAGCTTAAGACCAAATGCCATATTATCAAACACAGACATGTGCGGATAAAGTGCGTAGTTCTGGAACACCATCGCTATATCGCGGTCCTTCGGAGCTACGTCGTTTACGAGTTTATCACCGATGAAAAGTTCTCCATCTGAGATCTCTTCAAGTCCGGCGATCATACGAAGTGTTGTAGATTTACCACATCCGGAAGGTCCGACAAGAATCAAAAATTCCTTATCTTTTATTTCAAGGCAGAAATCGCTTACGGCCGTAACGCCGCCGGGATATTTCTTATAGATGTGTTTAAGGGATAAGCTTGCCATTAATAAATCCTCCTATTATGGACATACCGCATAAATTATTTTTTAGTTTTTTCAAATAGACATACTGATTAGCGTATATATTGTACCAAAACAATATCATTTTGGGAAGAGTTTTTTTTACTGAAATTTAATTTGACACTTTGTGCAAAATGTACACTTCTGATGTTTTGTGCACTCAAAAGCGACTTTTAATCCATCGCAAATTCTAATTTAATTAGAATTTGCGATTTTATAAACCTTTCATTGAAAGGCCTATGCGTTTTTTCTTGAGATCGACGCTTTTTATGCGCACTTTCACTATATCTCCGACCGCAAGAACTTCTGACGGATGCTTTATAAATCTGTCGGATATCTCCGAAATATGCAGAAGTCCGTCCTCATGTACGCCTATGTCGACAAAGGCTCCGAAATCTATAACGTTTCTTACGGTTCCCGTCATTATCATTCCTTCTGTCAGATCCTCTATCGCGAGGACTTTATCGCGAAGTACGGGCGGCGGAAGTTCGTCTCTTATATCGCGTCCGGGCTTTTTCAGCTCTTCCACTATATCGCAAAGCGTCGGTTCACCGCAGGCAAGCTCTGACGCAAGCTTTTTTACTCCATATCGTTTTACGTCCTCTTCAAGGGAAATTCCGCCCTTTATATCCTCCTCGGTGAAGCCGAATTTTCCGAGAAATTTTCTCGTTATATCATAAGACTCCGGATGAACTCCGGTATTATCAAGTATTTCCTTTCCGTAAGGGATACGCAAAAATCCTGCCGCCTGCTCAAACGCTTTTGCTCCGAAGCGCGGAACTTTCATGATTTCGCGCCTCGTTTTAAATTCTCCGTTTTGCTCACGGTATTTTACGATATTTTTAGCAACCGCGAGATTAATTCCCGATATATACGACAGGAGTGAGTACGACGCGGTGTTTACGTCTACTCCTACCGAATTCACGCAATCTTCAACGACCCCTCCGAGCGCTTCATCAAGTCGGGCAGGCTTCATATCATGTTGATACTGCCCTACTCCAATCGATTTCGGGTCAATCTTCACAAGTTCCGCCAAAGGATCTTGAAGGCGTCTTGCAATTGAAACAGCGCTCCTTTCCGTGACGTCCAAATCCGGAAACTCTTCAGCCCCGAGTTTCGACGCCGAATAAACGGATGCTCCCGCCTCGGAAACTATTATGTATTTTGTTTTTCCGCCAATCTCACGAAGCACATCGGAAATAAACATCTCGCTCTCGCCGGAAGCCGTTCCGTTTCCTATCGCGACAACATCTACGTCGTATTTCTCAATGAGCCGTTTTACCGTACGTTTTGCCTCTTCTGTCTTCTCATGCGGCTTTGTAGGATAGATAACGGCTGTATCCGCTACCGCTCCGGTGCTGGTTACGACAGCAAGCTTACATCCCGTTCTGTAACCGGGATCATACCCGAGAACCGTTTTCCCTTTCAAGGGCGACTGCATAAGCAGGTTCTTTAAATTAACGGCAAACAGCGCTACCGCGCTCTCGGCGGCACGATCCGTCAATTCATTTCTTATCTCGCGTTCAACGGATGGGGCAATCAATCTGTCATAGCTGTCGTTCACGGCTGAAGCAACGTAAGAAAAAGCAGGACTTTTATAGTCGGTTATTACTTCGCTGAAAAGATAATTTAATATGATATCGCGATCCACATCAATACTTACTGCGAGCGCTTCTTCTTTTTCACCGCGATTTATCGCAAGTATACGGTGAGACGGTATTTTTTTGACTGACTCGGAATACTCGTAGTACTGTTCATATACCGGAATGTCGGCAACCTTTTTTGAAGTTACCATTCCGTGCTCCCATGTTAAACGTCGTATTTCACGCCTGTAATCCGCTTTATCCGATATATTCTCGGCAATTATGTCAAGAGCTCCCGCTATTGCATCGTCGGCAGTCGGCACTTCTTTTTCCGCATTCACAAACTCCTCGGCATGCTCTTTGATCGACGTCGAATACGCGGCGCATTGAGCAAATATGATATCTGCAAGAGGTGCAAGTCCGCGCTCGCGCGCAACCGACGCTCTTGTTTTCCTTTTAGGTCTGAACGGGCGATAGATATCGTCAACTTCCGTCATTGTTTCCGCCTTATCAATAGACGCAGATATCTCTTCCGTCAATTTTTCCTGCGCCTCAATGAGAGCTTTTACTTCTTCTTTTCTTTTTTCGAGATTTCTTAAATATGTAAGTCTGTCAAGCAAAGTTCGAAGAACAGTATCGTCAAGTCCTCCCGTAACTTCTTTACGATATCTTGCGACAAAAGGAACAGTGTTTCCTTCATCCAAAAGTTTTACCGTCGCCTCAAGCTTATTTATCGGAATATTCAGTTCTTTTGCAAGTCTTTCGTTTATAGTCATTTATTCTCTCCGCTCAATGCCGTTAGGCATATTTTTTCATGTTTGCTCATATGTGTGATTCTTATCGATTTGTCAATAGAAAAATTTCATTCTCTGTAAGTTCCCGCCATTGTCCGGGCGAAAGAACGGGATCAAGAGCTAATCCGGCAAATTTTATCCTTTCGAGAGTTAATATTTCGCTTCCGACAGCGTGAAACATTCTTTTTATCTGGTGATATTTTCCTTCCGTCACCGTGATTTCTCCGTGCTCCGGGTCTGTCATATTTAAGCTGCACGGCTTTGAAGTAAAATCTGACAGTTCAATTCCTCCCTCAAGTTTTTCCGCAGCTTTTTCATCTATCGGTCGGCACGTAAATCTATATGTTTTTTCGCAGTGTTTTTTCGGAGACAGCAAATTATGCGCCGTCTGTCCGTCATTCATTATCAAAAGAAGCCCCGTTGTATCTATATCAAGCCTGCCGCACGGAAACATTTCCATTCCGCGAAACTCCATCGGCAAAAGCTTCATAACGGATTTCGGATCGTCTTCAGTCGTACTTACATAACACGACGGTTTATTAAGCATAATATATCTGTACCTTTTATATTCTATATTTTTTCCGTCGCACGTGACAAGCGCCTTGTGTTCATCTATTTTGGTCGACGGGTCGCGCTGCACATTGCCGTTCACCGTCACTTTACCGCGCCGAACGAAATCCGAGGCCTCCCTGCGTGAGAAAAAACCGCTGTCCGCCAGATATTTATCAAGTCTCATAAAAAAGAGGACCTCCTCATATAAAATAAGCAAAATACACCCCGGCGCCGACAGCCGTAAGAAATGCTATCGCCGCAAGAGCGGATATGAATCCGAGCAAAAAGCTTCGCACGAACTTCATAAAAAAATAGTATGCCCGCAATACTGTTTCCTCCTTAACACACCGGATTCAACAGTATTTTTGACAATATGATATCATATCTATTCAGATTTTTCAAGTACGCTGTCTTAAACCTGCTATCGGATTTAGCCTATCTCATTTTTCTTCAACAAAAAAACAAAGCGCCGCTCTGATTTGTTCAATGAAAAAACATATGCTGTCAATATTTTTTCTAAAAAAGTATTGACATTCAAGAATAAATCTGATATAATAACACCCGTCAGAAGTAAACACTTGATAGCGGTATTGTGTAAAGGTAGCACAGCAGACTCTGACTCTGTATGTCGGGGTTCGAATCCCTGTACCGCTGTCAAAAACAACCGTTTGATATTATTCAAACGGTTGTTTTTTTCGTTTCATTTTCACCCTTGACATATAAGATCATTTGTTGTATCCTTTTTATTGATCAAAAAAATAATTGGGGGCATATATGACAATTACCGAAAGATTCATTGAATATGTAAAAATCCCTACCTCAAGCCGTGAGGACAGCGCTGACATTCCTACCGACAAAAAAGAGTTCGTTCTCGCTCACAGACTTGTCGAGGATATGAAAAAGATCGGCATAAAAGACGCATTTTGTGATGAACTGTGCTATATTTACGGGCACATTCCCGCAACTCCGGGATACGAAAATAAAACCAAGATAGGATTTATCTCACATATCGACACCTCTCCGGATTTTGCCGATTACCCCGTTAAACCGGTTTTTATCGAAAATTACGACGGAGGCAACGTAGTGCTCGGCGATTCCGGACGGATACTGTCCGTATCGGATTTTTCGCATCTTCCTTCTCTCGCGGGCAGAACGCTCATTGTTACCAACGGAAATACTCTTCTCGGCGCCGACGACAAAGCGGGCATCGTTGAAATACTTGAGGCGGCGCGCCTTATCATCAATAGCGGTATTCCTCACGGAAAAATTTCAATATGCTTTACACCCGACGAAGAAGTCGGAACATCCGCCGACAATTTCAATTCAGATGTTTTCGGAGCTGATTTTGCTTACACCATGGACGGCGGCTCAGAGGGAGAAGTCGTTTACGAAACTTTTAATGCATGCTCGGCCGTTTTTGAAGTTAAAGGCTTTAATATTCACCCTGGAGAAGCAAAAAACAAAATGATAAATGCCTCTCTTGTCGCTATGGAGATAAATTCAATGCTGCCCTCAGGCGATATCCCGGCGAAAACCGAGGATTATGAAGGTTTTTATCATCTCTGCTCGATGGAGGGATGCGTCGAATTCGCAAAGCTCAAGTATATTGTAAGAGATCACTCCGCTTCAATGTTTGAAGCAAGAAAAAGCACTCTTCTTCATATAGAAAAGCTGATAAACGAAAAGTACGGCAGCGGAACTGTCACTCTTACGCTAAAGGAACAATACCGCAACATGGAAGAAATGATACGTCCGACGTTCCGCGTTGTAGAAGTTGCGGATGAGGCGGTCAAAGCGGCAGGTCTTACTCCGATACACAATCCTATCCGCGGCGGAACAGACGGCGCACGTCTTTCATTTATGGGACTTCCGACGCCGAATCTCGGAACCGGCGGTCATGCTTTCCACGGACCGTATGAACACATAACCGTTGAAGGAATGGAAAAATCCGTCGAGATAATCGTAAATATTGTCAAACTTTTCGCCGAGTAGTTTTTAGGTTGAGATACAAAAAACAAGCTTTTCCTTGATGCGGGAGAATTTCATTCTAATTATATGGTAACTGCATGGAGCAGATTAAACGATATGCCCACGAAGTTTGCCGAAATTTCAGAAAGAGTTTGGAACGCTCCGAATCGCACCCCGCCTGGAACAAAATACAGCCGCCGCAATCCTTACGTATAAGATTTTATACGAAAGCTCTACCCTCCGGGATGCTATGACAGCTCCGGAGTATATTCGCGTGAAGTCGATGTTACCGGAACAGTTGCAATCGCATATTGATATTATTTTTTAATTTTCTATTGTAAAAAAACGGGGTTTATAGTAAAATAAAATGTGTAATATTTTCTGTGCAAGGAGATAATATGAAAATAGACAAAATAGGCTTACAACTTTACTCCATTAAGGATTTCATGCAGGATGAAGTCAGTATCAGAGAATCGTTCAAGAAAATAAAATCCTTTGGATACGACGTTATACAAACCGCCGGCTGCGCTATTCCATATGCGGACTACGGAAGAATAGCTCGCGAAGAAGGGCTTGAAATATGCGGCTCACATGAAAATATAAGAATAATGATAAACGATCCCGATGAGGCTATGAAAAACCACCGCGAACTCGGGACAAATATCATAGGAACCGGCGGATGGGTACCCGGTGAATATACCGTTGCAAAGGTGGAAAAGTATGTCGGGCGATTCAATGATTTTACAAGTGCAATAGCTAAGGAAGGGTTCCATTTCACCTATCATAACCACAGCGACGAATTCCGTTATCTCGAAAACGGAAAAACCATGATGGATATGCTTTTCGAAAAACTTGATCCGATAAATGCAAGCTTCTGCCTCGACACATACTGGGTTCAGCACGCAGGTGCAGACGTCCGTCACTGGATAGAAAAGCTAAAAGGCAGAATCGTTATTCTTCACCTTAAGGATTTTATAGGAACTAACTCTACCACCGAAATAACCGAAATCGGAAACGGTCACATTTGGTGGGAGGGAGTTCTCGAATCCGCAGCAAATGCGGGAGTTAAATATTACATAGTTGAACATGATAATCCTCAAGATCCTTTCAAGTCGGTTAAGATTTCAGCCGATTATATACACAAAAACTTTATGTGATAAAATTTATCAGGAGGAAACAACTTGAAACTTGACAAAATAGGTCTTCAGCTTTATTCTGTATGCGACTCAATGAATAACGCCGAAAACATAAGAGATACTTTTAAGAAGCTTAAATCATTCGGATACGATGTCGCACAGACCGCCGGATGCGAGATTCCATACGATGAATTTGGACGTATCGCCAGCGAAGAAGGAATCGAAATATGCGGAACACATGAAAATCTCAATAATCTTACAGCCGATCCTGAACTTGCAATGAAAAATCATGAGGCACTCGGAACAAGGATCATCGGTATCGGAGGAGGCGCACCGTATCCGTATAACGTTGAAAAAGTAAAAAAATTTATAGAGCAAATAAACATATTCGCAGCAACGATCGCTCCTCACGGATTTAAGTTTACGTACCACAACCACAGCGATGAATTCCGTTACCTTGAAAACGGCAAAACCATGATGGATATGCTCTATGAAGAACTTGACCCCGTAAACGTAAGTTTCTGTCTCGACACATACTGGGTTCAGCATGCAGGTGCTGACATACGTCACTGGATAGAAAAGTTAAACGGAAGAATCGATATTCTTCACCTCAAGGATTTCATAGGAACCAACTCAACTACCAAAATAACCGAAATCGGAAACGGCCACATCTGGTGGGAAGGAGTTCTCGAATCCGCAGCAAATTCCGGAGTAAAATATTATATAGTAGAACACGACGAGCCGGAAGACCCGTTCAAATCAGTAAAAATCTCCGCTGATTATCTCCACCGCAACTTCATGTAAGATAAAAAATATCCGCCGGGATTTTATTTCCGGCGGAATTTTGCCGATACGGCAACAATGTTTTGGGAGGAAATCACGCAGTGAAAAAAAATACCGATACTATCTCCAACAATCCTCTGTTAGATAAGTCTATCAAAGATAACTCCATTGATGTATATAAGCTTTTCAGCGACTACAACGAGCTTGCGGAACTTGAACATCTCTATAATGCGGCTATAAAACAGCTCACTATAAAATTTGAAATTCTTAACGATGAATTCAAGGTAAAATACGAGCGAAGCCCGATACACCATATTGAATCCCGTCTAAAAACTTCTGCAAGCATCATTAAAAAACTAATCAAAAAGAACGCTGAAGTTTCCGTTGAATCCGCAAAGCAAAATATCAACGACATAGCGGGAGTTCGCGTCGTCTGCTGTTATATCGACGACGTTTACAGTGTAGCAGATATGCTCCTCCGTCAGTCGGATATAAAGCTGATACGCGAACAGGACTATATAAAGAACCCTAACTACAACGGCTATCGAAGCCTTCATCTTGATATTCAGATACCGATATACCTTTCAGAAAAAACCGAATATGTAAATGTCGAGGTACAGCTCCGAACCGTTGCTATGGATTTTTGGGCAAGCCTTGAGCATGATCTGCGCTATAAATCAGACAAGAAGATACCGGAAGGTATTGCGGAAAGAATGCTTGAATGTTCAAACGAAATTGCAAATATCGACGTAACTATGCAGAAAATATATAAGCAGATACAGTCGATCTGAATTATCAAGCGACATCAATAAAGAAATCAACTTAAGAATGACAGACTTTTTCATAGGCACCCGTGGAGAATGAAAGAAAAAAAGAAAGAAAGTGTTATTATGATCAGAGACACAATCATTGACTCAAGAAGCTACCGAAGCTTCAAGGAAAACATAA
This sequence comes from uncultured Eubacteriales bacterium, assembly GCA_934462885.1. Taxonomy (GTDB): domain Bacteria; phylum Bacillota; class Clostridia; order Oscillospirales; family CAG-272; genus UMGS1696. The sequence continues at coordinate 10,099 of CAKSJC010000024.1, forward strand.
AAATACACGAGGATGATCTTCGAGAAATACTTGATGCCGTACGCCTCTGCCCAAGCGCCCAAAACCTTCAGCCGCTCAAATACAAACTCGTTACTTCCGCCTATGAAATAGAAGATGTTCTCGCAGTAACAAAATGGGCAGGCGCGCTTCCCGACGCAAAACTTCCCCCTGAAGGACATCATCCGACGGCATTTATTGCGGTATGCTGTGACACAAAGATAGTTGACGATCCAACAGAAGCATATTTCGACGCAGGTATTGCAGCTCAATCTATAATGCTTTTAGCGTGCGAAAAGGGGTTCGGAGGATGTATACTTCGTGCGTTTGATCCGGATGAGCTTTCAAAAAATCTTCGTATTCCCAAAAAGTGCGAACCTGTTTGTCTTATAGCTCTCGGTGTTCCCGACGAAACCGTTATAATCTGTGAGATTCCGAAATCCGGAGAAACAAAGTATTTCCGCGATAAAGCAAACCTTCACTTTGTTCCAAAGAGATCTCTTGAAAGCATAATTATCGAATGATGTACATTCTTTTTTCAGTAATTTTGATTGCGGGACTGATCTTTCTTTCATTCCCGCCGAAAAAGTTCATTTCCAAAAAATTTTTAAAAATCACCTTCGCCGTAAATATCGTATTAGCATCTCTGGGAGCCGTTATTCTTTCCGTATCATTTTTTATCTGTCGTCATTTCACTTCATCCGAACTTTTTGAAGCTGAATGGTGCGCGTGGGCAAAAGATATAATGAGAGGATATTACAGCGTTTCCCTGCCTCTGTTTTTTGTTCTTCTTTTTATATTGCTTCTTTCGGCGCTGATATCTTATGCTGAAAAGCCTGAAAAACGCAAGAAAAACGCGCGTTTGCGTTCCATGACATCGATCGCATCATCGGCGATTATGCTTTTTATCTCATTTTTCTATTCGTTCCTGACTGCAAACGCGACTTTCCCGCTTGACGCATACGTTTTATTATTCGGAGCAGCTTTCGCTCTTTTACTGCGTATAGTATATATTCCGGAATATTTTATGAAAAAATCAAATAAACAGTAATTCTGTATGCGTCTATAATTTACGTCTGACGTATCTCCATAGCTAAACGCCGTCCATTCTTTGGCGAATTATCCACAGAAAGGTACAAAAATGAAAAAAAACCGACAGATACTCTCTCTCGTTATTTCTTTTTGCTTTATACTTTTATTTTCTCAAATTCTCGGAATATGCAAAATAAGCGCCGGCGAAGTGATAAAAAATACTTTGAATATTGCTGAAGCTGAAAAAAACGAAAGCGGAAGCGGATATGACTGGGCAAACCGTTACGACATTCTTACATTGAATGGACTTAATATTGACACGAACGATAATTTCGGCTTGAGACTTCCTGCCGACTGCACTGTTATCCTTGAGGGAAAGAACTACATCAAAGCCGCAAAATACGGCATATCATGTTCCGGCACGGTTATTTTCAAGGGAAACGGTTCTCTCACTGTTGAAGCTGGTGATATTGGTTTTTACCTTATTTCTCAGGATAACACACAAAAGATACGTATCCTTGACGGAAAATATGAAATTACAGCCGGGACTTACGGAATTTACAGCGACGCTTCCGATTTTTCGTTTGTTGACGGAAGCATGAACATAAAAACCTCCGATGAAAATGGCGCGGCTATTCTCGGCAGATGTGTGAATCTTCTCGGAGGAAGTTTTTCTTCAAACTCTCCTGTTGAAACAACACACGCTCTTTTGGTAAGCGGAATAAACATTGATATAAACGCTTCAAAAAGCGCTCTTTTATCTAAAAATCTTACAATCAAAGATATTTCTCTCTCGTCCGATGGAGAAAACATCGAAGAATACTCAGGCGAAGCTTCTATCATAGGTAAGTCGACCGCAAAGAAAACACGTTCCAGTATTGTATTCGGAGAAAACGTTCCGGGATATGTGGATTATATACTTCTCACTCTTCTTGTTCTGGCTGTTTTCGGAGGAATATTCGGTCCGACGTTTCGAAGAAAAAAGAAAGCCCAAAAGCTATACGAACATCTTAAAAAAGAAGGATATACCGATTTCAAAAATAACTGATCAGTCATAAAACATCTGCATTAAACACGAAAAGGAACTTAATGATTCGGCAGCAAACGCCAAGCTTGCTTGTCATATCGTTAAGTTCCTTTTTATCAGCCTTCACCTCAAGCTCTTCTCAAAGCATCTTTATAAGGTCCGGTATACATTCTTCAAACTTCACGCTGTACCAATGCGTGCTGTCCCCTATCGTATGTTTAATCGCGTTAACAGTATTCTCAACAGCTATTTTTACAGCCTCGCTAAGACTTTTTCCAAGTACGAGAGCTCCGAACATGGTTGAGGAAAACACGTCACCAGTTCCGTGACATTTTATCGGGAGGTTCTCCGCAAAATATTCGCTGAATTTTTTACTCTCTTTGTCGTATCCTACAACGCCCTGTTTTTTGTCTCCCTGTATAACGCCTGTCAGCACGGTCTTTTTCGCTCCGAGTTCCGACAGCTTAATAAGCGTTTCATGGATATACGTCTCGTTGTATGTTCCGGGAGCTTTATACTCTTCTCCGAGAAGAAGCGACGCTTCCGTAAGGTTCGGAACTATGATGTCAGCTTTCGCGCATAGTTTTTTCATGGCTTCCGCGATAGAAGCGTCAAATCCTGCGTAAAGCTTACCGTCGTCCGCCATTGCCGGATCAATGAAAACAATTGGAGGCTTAAAATCGTCTATAAAATCGGATATAAGCTCCGCCTGAGCCGCAGATCCGAGATATCCTGTATAAACTCCGTCAAAAGAAAGTCCTTCTCTTTTCCAATGTTCGGTAATTTTCGGTATATCGTCCGTAAGGTCGCGAAAGGTAAATCCCTTAAATCCTCCCGTATGCGTCGACAAAACCGCAGTAGGTATAATAGCACACTCTACACCCATAGCGGAAATAAGCGGCAATGCAACTGTTATCGAACACTTGCCGAAACATGATATATCCTGTATGGTAACTACTCTTTTCATACGCAAACCTCATTCTCAATTTACATAAGTATATCTTTTTTGATTTTCCAATTCAAGTGTTAAATTGCACAATATTTCCGACTACCGACACTATGTTCGCATTTGCAATAACCGAATAACAAAAAATAGGTATCGCCCGAACAGAGCGATACCAAATTTTGGTTATTGAACTCGTGATGTAGTAAGTTAAATTTACTTAACCTCAACTTCTGCGCCTGCAGCTGTGAGTTTTGTCTTGATAGCTTCAGCATCTTCCTTGGATACGCCTTCTTTAACGTTCTTCGGAGCGCCTTCAACGAGGTCCTTCGCTTCCTTAAGTCCGAGACCTGTGATTTCACGAACTACCTTGATTACGTCGAGCTTCTTCGCGCCGAAAGACTTAAGAACTACATCAAATTCTGTCTTTTCTTCTGCCGCGGGAGCTGCTGCACCTGCTGCACCAGCTACTGCTACGGGAGCTGCTGCGGATACGCCGAATTCTTCTTCAACAGCCTTTACAAGGTCTGCGAGTTCAAGAATGGAAAGAGACTTGATGGTTTCAAGAATCTGAAGAGACTTTTCTGTTGCCATTTTATATTCCTCCGTTATTTATCAATATTATTTTTTATTTATGCGCTTAAATTTCGAATTATCTTCAATCTGAAATTATTCAGCTGCTGCTTCTGCGGGAGCATCCGCTCCTTCGGAATTCTTGTCGATGATAGCCTGAAGAACATATGCAAATTTGTAAAGCGGGCTCTGTATGCTTCCGAGAAGTTTTGCGATAAGCACTTCTTTCGGCGGGATATCCGCAAGTTCATTAACCGTAGCCGCATCAACTACTGCACCTTCAAGGAAACCGCCGCGGATCTCAAATGTTTCGATCTTGTCCGCATATTTCTTAAGAATCTTTGCGGGAGTGATCGGATCATCAAAGCTTACTGCGATAGCGTTCATACCTTCAAGCTGCGGTTTGAGAGCTTCAAGTCCGGCTTTTTCTGCCGCTTTACCGATAAGAGTATTCTTGATTACAGAATAATCAACACCGGCTGCACGGAACTCTGCACGCATTTTTGTATCGTCGTCAACGGTAATGCCTTCGTACTTAACAAGCACACCGGATGCTGCACGATTGAATTTATCCGCAAGAGACTCAACGACTGCCTTCTTCTGCTCTAAAATTTTCTCGCTGGGCATTTTAATTCCTCCTTATAAGCTTTTAACAGGTACAAAAAAGTCTTTTTTCAAGCATTCTGCACGAAAAAAGACTTACACATATCAAATATATGGTCTCTCCTCGGCAGGATAGCTTTCGCTTTTACTGTAACCTGCTGTCTTTGGTTCAACAACGTTGTTATTATACTATACTTTTTTTTATTTGTCAATACTTTTCTGAAATTATTTAAGCTCAAATAGAAAGTGCTTTTAATTTTCCAAAGG